>JANXVV010000507.1 GCA_025351525.1 Humisphaera sp.
CGCCGATCCACCGGAAGGCGGGTGGAAAAGCGCGATCGCGTATAGGAGATGACTGAATCGGAGGGCATGAAACGTCACTTTAGAGAATAGGTGCTTTGAAAAGGGTGGCGTGGGCGTCTCGCCCAGGCATTTCTTCTCACAAAAAGCATGGGCGAGACGCCCATGCCACCTAATGTTCAAAAGATCCAATTACAACTACGCACTCAGCCCACGGAACTTGTTCCATGAAAATTTTCCATCAAATCGCGCAACGTTTCAACGATGCGAGGCCAATCAGGCTCCACCGTTTGATGGCACCAAGACCATCGCGTCGCGCCCTCAGCCACCGCCGCCTCGCCTCCCATTGCCCCCAACACATGGCTGCATGTCATGGAGGACGACGTGCAGGCCGACCCATCGGAGATCGCCACGGACTCTTTCAATGCCTCCATCACCGCCTCCGCCGTCAGGTTGGGAAAGGATAGGTTGAGGATGTTCGGCAGACAATGATCGACGCTGCCGTTCACGACCGGATTCAACGGCTGAATCGCCTTCATCATCCCGGCGCGAAACGTTTGGCAACGTTCCTTTCTCACGACTGCTTCAGCCATCGCCAACTCCGCCGCCAGTCCGAGACCGGCGACCAGATGAACCGGCACCGTCCCTGGCCGCAGTCCCAGTTCCTGACCCCCGCCAAACATCAAGGGCGTCAGCGGTGGACGATGACCTTCCCGCCGTCGGGCGATCAACGCCCCGATCCCCTTGGGCGCGAAAATCTTGTGACCGCTGATACTGATCAGATCGACCCTCGGATGCCGCAGTTCGTCGAATTCCCTGCCAAAACCCTGCGCAGCATCGACGTGAAAATATGCCGAGTGCCCACCCAATAAATTCGCAATCTCCGCGATCGGTTGCAGAACACCCGTCTCGTTGTTTGCCTGCATGACCGAGACCAGCAGCGTGTCCTCTCGCACGGCTTTCCGAATGGCCTGCGCTTCAACCCGCCCTCCCCGCGTCGGTGGAACGAGCGTCAACTCGAAGCCCTGCTTCGCCAACATCGCCAGCGGTTCCAGCACAGCGTGATGCTCGATCTGCGTGCTGACGAGGTGTCGACGGCCCGTCGCGATCCCGTGTTGAGCCAGCCCTAAAATCGCCAGATTGTTACTCTCGGTGGCACCGCTCGTAAAAATAACTTCACCGCGCCCGGCATTGACGACGGAGGCGACCTGTAGCCGTGCTTGCTCGACCGCTCGGCGTGCCCGCATCCCCAATTCGTGCGTTCGGCTGCCGGAATTACCGTACTCATTGTCCAAAAAATACATCACCCGATCCCGCACGCGTAGATCGATCGGCGTCGTCGCGGCGCAATCGAGATAGACGGGTTTCACAATCGCCGACGACATGGGTGAATCTTAACGGGGATTCGGTCTTTTGAAAAACGGGTGGCATGGACATCTCGCCCATGCTTTGTTTCGGAAGAAATGCACGGGCGAGACGCCCATGCCACCTCATTCAAAACATCCGATTTTTGTCTGGACAACACTTGTTTGAACGAGTATTATTCGGTCTTGACGTTAAGAACCCCTGAAAAGCATGTCGGTTCACGGCGATTCGATTCGCTCCAGCAGGAGGCGTTTCTCAATCTTTGGCGAACCTACGACCGCCTTCGGCTGCTGGAAGATGTGCTTTTCACGCGTCACGGTCTGACCGCACAGCAGTACAACGCGTTGCGTTTGCTCCGCGCGGCCAGGCCCGGGAAAGTGCCGACGCTTCTTCTGGCCGCCCGATTGGTCTCCCGCGCCCCGGACATCACCCGCCTCGTCGACAAACTTTCTGAACGCGATTTGGTGGACCGCGAGCGGCCTTCCGACAATCGCCGTATCGTGCATGTCGGCATCACGGCGAGCGGCGTGGTGTTGCTCGATGCGCTGGAAACAGAAGTCCGCGAGTGCCATGAAAAGCAACTCGGTCACCTGCGATCCGGGGAACTTCACACGCTGATCGAACTGCTCGGAAAAGTCCGCGAACCCCATGAGTCGTCGGACAGTATCTGGCGTTGAAGCAAGAGGTATTTTGCAGCATGGGCTACCAGCCCATGATTTTTGAATGGAAACATGGGCTGGTAGCCCATGCTACGTTAGACAAATCAAGACAGGAGAGCTAAAATGGTTGCTTCTAATACAATCGCACCAATTTCAACCAGCACCACCGACGTGGTCGTCATCGGCGGCGGTCCGGCAGGGGCCACCACCTCCACATTGATCTCCCAGGCCGGCTTCAAAGTGCGGCTGTTCGAGCGGGCTCACTTCCCTCGCTTCCATATCGGTGAATCGCTCATCCCCGAGACCTATTGGGTGCTTAAACGGCTGGGAATGCTCGATAAAATGAAGGACAGCCATTTCGTCCAGAAATGCTCCGTGCAGTTTGTCAGCCAGCATGGCCGTTTGTCGGAACCATTCTATTTTACCGATCACAACACGCACGAATGCTCGCAGACCTGGCAGGTCGTCCGCAGCGAATTCGACATGATGATGCTCAACAACGCCCGCGAGCAGGGTGTTGAGGCCCAGGAAGGCGTTCGCGTGCGCGAGGTGCTGTTTGACGGAGATCGCGCGATCGGCGTACACGTCCAGTACGAGGACGGGCGTCAGGAAAAAGTGTTAGCCAAGGTCGTCGTCGATGCCAGCGGTCAGACGGCCATGATCGGTAACAAATTCAACATCCTCGAAAAGGACAATGACTTAAAAAAGGGTGCGGTATGGACTTATTTCAAAGGGGCGTACCGCGATGTAGGGCGCGATGCCGGCGCGACGATCGTGCTGCAAACCAAGGGCAAGGAAGGGTGGTTCTGGTATATCCCGCTGCACGATGATGTAATGAGCGTGGGGATCGTCAAGCCGTTCGATAAGCTGTTTGAAGGCAATCGGGATCACGAGGTGATCTTTAATGAGGAACTCGACAACTGCCCGGAAGTGAAAAAACGCGTGAGCATGGGAACCCGCTGCGACGAATTCCATGCGACCAAAGATTACAGTTACCGCGCCCGCACGCCCGCCGGCGATGGCTGGGTGCTTGTCGGCGATGCCTATGGCTTCCTCGATCCGCTTTATTCCTCCGGCGTGCTGCTCGCCCTGCGCGGTGGCTCCGTCGCCGCCGACGCCATCATTGAGGGGCTTCAAATCGGCGACACCTCCAAAGCCCAACTCGGCAAATGGGCCGTCGATTTCAACACCGGCATGGACCGCATGCGACGGCTGGTGATGGAATATTACAACGGTTTCAGCTTCGGAAAATTCGTCGCCAAACACCCGGAATATAAGGGCCATCTGACGGATCTGTTGATAGGCAATCTGTTCAACGATCAGGTGGCGGAAGTCTTCGGACCATTGGACGAAATGCAGGCGGCGATGGCGGCTTCGGTGGTTTAATTGCGGGGCCATCGGCTGGGGCTGCCTGGTATCTTCAGTCTCGCCTCGACTGGGTAGCCTGTGGATGAATCGAGGGAACCGCGAAGCCGCAAAGGCGCAAAGTCACGCGAAGGAATTCACAAGGCTTTTATTGCACTGAAGCACATCCGCATTTAAATTTCTTCGCGTCAACTTCGTGTCTTCGCGCCATCGCGGTTCCCCCGCCGTATCTCGCCTTTCTGGAGGATCAACCTGCATGAAGCCCAATGCAGCAAATACGATGGCCTTCGATTTAGCGCCATTTAATTCCATCCGTTGACCGATTCGGGCTATTTCGGATAATCTCGACCGCTCGTCATTAGATTGCACTCGAAACATTGTCCCACGAAGGAGAATACTATGGCCCACACGTTACCCCCGTTGCCTTACCCGTCCGATGCGCTTGAGCCGTACATCGACAAGCAGACGATGGAGATCCATCACGGCAAGCATCATCAGGCGTACATTACCAATTTGAACAAGGCTTTAGAACAAGCCCCGGCGCTGGCGGATAAGCCATTGCATGAATTGCTGGCGAACCATCTTTCGATCGTTCCCGAGGCGATCAAGACCGCCGTTCGCAACAATGGCGGCGGCGCGCACAACCATGCTCATTTTTGGCAGATGATGAAGCCCAAAGGGGGCGGGGCGGCCAAGGGCAACCTCGGCACGGCGATCGACGGTGCGTTTGGTTCGTTCGACAAATTTAAGGAACTGTTCGGCGCCGCCGCCACGACTCGGTTTGGGTCGGGGTGGGCTTGGCTGGTCAAGCACGGCGACAAACTTGAAATCACCTCGACTCCGAATCAGGACAGCCCGATCATGGAAGGAAAGTTTCCGATCCTTGGCCTGGATGTGTGGGAACACGCCTACTACCTGAAGTATCAGAACCGTCGCCCGGAATACATCGCCGCGTTCTGGAACGTGATCAATTGGGATTTCTGCGAAGAGCGGTTTAACAGCGCAAAGTGATTTTCCCTGGGGTGAATGCAAATCCTGTCCCTTCCCCCGGCATCCGATGATGAGTCGGGGAAGGGACCGGAAAGCCACATGCGATTGCCGACGACGATCATTCCTCGACGTCCTACCGACTCAACTGCTCATTCAAATAAGGCAAAACATTGTCCAGCAGGATCCGCTGTTGGCTCATCGTATCCCGTTCGCGGACCGTCACTGTGCCGTCTTCCTTGGTTTGCCCGTCGACGGTGATGCAGAACGGCGCGCCGATTTCATCCATGCGGGCGTAGCGCTTGCCGATTGTCTGCTTGGCGTCGTACTCGCAGGTGAAATGCGTTCGCAGATCGAGGTACAGTTTTTCCGCGATTTCCGGCATGCCGTCCTTGTTGACCAGTGGAAAGATGCCGCACTTGATCGGGGCAAACTTCGGGTGGAATTTCATGAACATCTTGCTGGCACGGGTTTCATCCACCGTATACGCCTCGCACAACAACACCAGCACCGCGCGCGTCAAACCACTCGCCGGCTCGATCACGTTCGGCACATAACGGCTTCGGGCTTTGATCTCCTCGTCACCGGCACCCTGCTCCTTCAATTTCAACTGCAATTCCTGGTCGAAGTAATCCAGCTTCTGGCCGGAATGCTTCGCGTGTTGGGTCAGATCATATTCGCCGCGGTGGGCGATGCCTTCGAGCTCGCCAAATTCAGGAGCCGTGAAAGGGTAGCGATATTCGATATCGACGGTGGCTTTGGAATAGAACGCCAATTCCTTGGCCTCGTGCTCGCGGAAAATAAGATTTTCCGGTTTGATCCCCATCGACAGCCACCACTTCATCCGCTCGGCCTTCCAGAATTCATACCATTTCAACGCTTCATCAGGCGGGCAGAACCACTCCATCTCCATCTGCTCGAACTCCCGCGACCGAAAGATGAAATTACGCGGCGTCACCTCATTGCGAAAGCTCTTGCCGATCTGAGCGACGCCGAACGGAATTTTCACGCGCGTCGTATCGACGATGTTTTTGAAGTTCAGGAAAATGCCCTGGGCCGTCTCCGGGCGGAGATAGGCTTTCGAGTCCTCGCTTTGCAGAGCCCCGACGTAGGTCTCGAACATCAGATTAAAATCGCGCGGCTCCGTCAGCGTGCCCGGTGTCATCACGTCCGGGCCGATCACCAACTTCTGTTGCTCCGGCGTCAGCTTCGTAAACGGTGTAAGCGTTTCCGGAGGCAAAATCTCTCCACCGCCGGTTTTGCGGGCCAGTTTGTCGGCTTTTTTGACTAAAAGCTCGACTGCGTCATCTCCGGATAAAACCGCAAAATGCCCCAGCTCTTCAATCGCCCCGCCCTTGCGTTGAACTCTCGCGAGGCCACACATGAGATGGTCCGCGCGATATCGATGCTTCGTTTCACGGTCGTCGACCATCGGATCGCTGAACCCGCCGACATGGCCCGAGGCGATCCACGTTTTCGGATTCTGGATGATCGAAGAATCGAGACCGACGATCTTGACCGGATGCCCATCCGGACCGATCGGCGGGCACTCGACCATGTTGCGCCACCACCAGTCGCGAATGTTGTTTTTGAGCAGCACCCCCAGCGGGCCATAATCCCAGAAGCCGTTGAGGCCTTCGTAGATATCGCTCGCGCGGTAGACGAACCCGCAGCGTTTGCAGAGTGAAACGATCTGCTCCATCACGTTCGATTTGGTCTCCGGGTCCGCCATGTTGCAACCTTTGTCTGTGTAAATGTCTTTATAAAAAAAGGTGGCATGGGCGTCTCGCCCATGCTTTGCTTTTTGACGAAAACATGGGCGGGACGCCCATGCCACCTGCAAACGAAAAATCCACGCCTCGAAAAGGTTCGGCGCGATGGAAGAAAATCAATTCTTCGGTCGTGCCGATCCATGTCGATTCGTGGATGAAGAACGCACGGGCTTGCCCGTGCCAATGTAATATCGCAAGCGATCAGCTCTTCTTCGCAGCCTTCTTCACGACCTTTTTCTTCGAAGCGGGTTTGGCCGGCACCACGACACCGCTGGCTTTGACCGCCTTGGCGACGTTCAACCGCTTGGTCAACCGGCTGCGCTTGCGCGAGGCGGCCTTCTTATGAATCGTGTGCTTGGCGGCGGTGCGATCCAGTTTCTGCGTGAGCTTGTTCAACTCCCCTTCCGCCTTGACGATATCGCCGCCCAGCAGAGCGGTGGTGAACAACTTGGTCTGATCCTTGATCGCCACCTTGCGGGCCTTGTTACGGGCCTTGTTCTTTTCGTTCTGGCGAATGCGCTTTTGGGCGGACAGTGAATGGGCCACTTGACGGTTCTCCTGGGTCTTTTAATTGCTCGTTCGATCGATACCCCGCGCACAATGGTCACGGCTTCATCGAAGGGGAGCAAAGTATAAAGACTGATGTTGCATTGTCCAGCCAGCGGCGAGGGTCTTTTTACAAGGGCGCGCCTATTTTTCCGGGCAGGCTTTGAAATGATGTTTTGCCGGCATGGAGATTAATCCTCCCGACTCCCGACTGGCGCGCCTCCGTGCTCTCTGTGGGTCGATCTTTTGATTGTTCTTGACGCTTTTGGTGGCCCGGTATTTTTTCCTGATGGCGCGTGATCACGCACGTTGATATAGACTTGTGAAAGTGAAACTTCCGCTTGAATCGAGAAAATTCCTCCCACCCTTTCCCTTCTCCCGCAAAACCGGGAGAAGGGACAGGATTTTTAAGGATAGATTGCGATGCGCACTCCCACTGCATGGATATTGTTGGCTGGTTTTGTCGCCGGATCGATCTTGAACGTGCGCGCCCATGCCGATGGGCCTAAAGATAACGAGCTGGTGAATGTTCGCCCAATTCCACCGCTGCCGACGAAAGAGCTTTCTTCTTCCGATCGTGCGGAACTGGAAGAAGGCGAGATCGCACTGGATCACGAGATCGAGGCGCTGCAAACAGACTTGAAGGGTTCGCCTCTCGCGTCGCTTATTCCCGATGTTCAGATTTATCAAAACGCCGTCCGCTATCCTCTGACTTATCACGAGCAGATCGATCCGAAAGCGGCGCGCAAAGCACTGGCAGATGGCTTGGATCGAGCCGAAAAACTTCGGGCGGGCCAGTCGCCCTGGGTGACGACGGGTGGGCCGCGCGGTTATCTTTCCCAGATCGACGGATCGGTGCAACCCTATCTGCTGGGGGTTCCCGCCGGCTATCAAACTCCCACCGGGCTGGAAAAATCCAAGCCCTTCCGACTCGATTTCAACGAGCACGGTCGCGGTGAGGATCTGACCGAACTTAAATTCATCAACGGTAAAGCCGCCAGTGTTGCCGGCCGGTTCACGGTGCAACTGTATGGCCGGTATTGCTGTGCCAATAAATTCGCCGGTGAGATGGATCTTTTCGAATGCCTTAGCTCCCTCAAACGGCAATACCCCATCGACGAGAACCGCATCCTGAACATCGGTTTCTCCATGGGCGGGGCGGCGTGCTGGCAGTTTGCAACGCACTACCCCGACGTGTGGGCCGCCGCTTCACCCGGCGCGGGGTTCGCCGAGACGCGCGAGTTTCT
>JANXVV010000524.1 GCA_025351525.1 Humisphaera sp.
TTTTGGCCGAAGAAATGCATGGGCGAGACGCCCATGCCACCTTATTCAAAGCACCCAATACCGATTCCTCCCTCTTTTTACGTTTTACGTTTTACGTTTTATTCCCCCTCCCCCTTCACCTCCTCGACAACAAATACGCCATCAAATGATCAAAATCGACCGAAGAAATAATCTCCCCAAAATTCCCCGGCATCAGGGATAGATTCGACTCGATCCGCTCGGCAATCTGCGATTTCGGCACGGCGATTTCCTTGCCGGTGGCGTCGGCGTAGACGGTGGTGGCCCCTTCCTCGCGGCGAAGCAGGCCGGTGATTTCCGTGCCGTCCTTCAGCTTCACGGTCCAGGAATGGAACGCGGGATCGACGGAGCGGTTGGGGTCGAGCACATCTTCCAGCAGCCGATCCAAACCGCGGTTGCCGATGCCATCGAGTTGCGGGCCGACGATGGCGCCGATGCCGCCGATGGAATGGCAGGCGGTGCAGTTGGCGGTGAAGATTTTTTGGCCGGCCTCGATCGAAGTTTTGGCGGCGGGGTACGCCGCACGGCGCTGATCGATCATCGCCTGCGTCTCAGCACCCAGCGGTGGAAGGCCTTTGGTGAGCGCTTTCAATCGGCTCTCGGCATCCGGTACTTTCGCGGCGATCAACGCTTCACGGATGCCGGCCAACTGCAACACGCGGGGTGAAATTTTCCCGGCGGTGATGGCGGCAAGCAACGCCTCCCCGCCGCCGGGGCCGGACACCACCACCCGCGCCGCTTTGGTTTGGATGCGGCTGGGCGAACGGCTGACCGCGTCGAAGAATGCAGCGCGGGCCGCCGGGGAGGAGGCAGTCCCGAGCGCTTCCACGGCACCGTCGCGAAGCGTCAACGGTTCTTTCGGCGATCCGATGATTGACGCAATGGCGATCGCGTTAACATCGGCATCGATCGCTCCGAGCGCCTTCAACGCGGCGATGCGGGCAACGGCTTCGGCCTTCGGATCGACGGCGATTTTGCGAAGGGCGGGTTGCTGATCGAGAAGTTTCAAGCTGCGCGCCAGATCGGCCCCGGCCTGTTGACGAAGGGAAGTGGCCCGCGCGCTTGGGCCGGGGTGGACGAGAAGCTGACCGGCCAATTCGGCCTCCCAGGCAAGCGTCGCGTCGGTCAGCGACACGCCTCGCTCGGCACTGCCCTCTTGAATGGCTTTGGCCATCGCCCACTGCGCATCCAGGTCGTTCGCAACCCGCGTTCGCGCCGCCTCCACCAATTTCTGCGATTCGCCGAGCGGGGCGTATCGAATGACGTGATGAAGCAACGCGCCGGATCGCATCGCATTGTTTTTTGGATCGGTGATGAAAGCGGCGACGTACCGGCCGGATTCTTCGGTCGGAACGGCGATGGCAATATCGGCGATCAATCGGGCGTCGGCCGGTATGAGCGCCGGGAGTTTTGCGAACAGGCCTCCTGACTTCAGCGTCTCGCGCAGGGCCACTTTTACGGTGTATTGAAGGTGAGTGTCAGCAACCGGCACACGGTGATACAAGTCCAGGAGCGGTTGAACATGCTCGATCGCCGGGTGCCGACCGAGCGCTTCCGCCGCCGCTCTTTGCACGAATGGATCGCTGTCGGCAAGTAGCCGAATCACCTTCACGGAAATGGTCTCGACACGCGGATTGTCGATCCATGGAATCATTTCAGCGAGGGCGCGAAGGGCGTGAACGCGCACCGTCGGCTCCGAATGTTGCAGCGCGCCACATGCCAGCATCGAAGAAGCATTGCCGTTCGCGGATCGAAACACGACCCACATCGCATGTACCATTCGATTGACGGGGATGGGCGTCGCGCCGAGGGCGTTCGGATCGCCAAACATGGACTCGGTCACAATTTTCACGCTGGATTTCCCGATCCGGTCTGAAAGCTGATCGGTGGCCAGCATCCGCAGCATCAGATTCGGCGAGTCCAAAGTGGCCACCAACTTTTCCGCCGATGCCGTCGTCAAATCCCCTCGCCACGGCGGCGGTGCCTCCTTCCCCTCCGTCCCCTTGTACACGATCCGCCAGATCCTCCCGTGATCGTGATCGCGCCCCGGATGCGTCAAGGGCACCTCATAATGCCCGATGATCTTGTTGTAAAAATCCGCCACCCACATCGCCCCATCCGGTCCCATCTGCAACTGCACGGGCCGAAACCAGGGATCGTCGCACGTGAGAAAATCCGGCTCCTCCTTCGCCACCGGCGTCGTTCCCTTGTAAGTGATAGAATCGCGATTGATGCGGCTGGTCACCACGTTGCCGCAGAAATAGTGGTTCCGATACTCCACCGGCCACGCATCGGCGGTGTAAATAAAAGTGCTGGCGATGGCGGTGGAATTGTGGAAGTGCTTCATCATCATCGGCGCGAAACCGAGACCATCATCCTTCTTGCCGATGCCTTCGTAGTAGCCGCCGCGAATGAGCTGGTAGAACGGTTTGCTATGGCTGTCGGAGGAGTAGAGATTGCCGAGTTCGTCGAAGGCCAGGCCGAAGGGATTCGTCTGCCCCCAGGTGTATTGCTCTGCGTGCGAACCGTCGACTTTGAAGCGGTACACGTTGCCGCTGTTCATGTTCAGTTCACTGCCGTCTTTGGCTTTGGCGTGGGTGATATTATTGAATCCATGGCAGCCGTAGAGCCACCCATCGAGCCCCCGGCGAAAGTTGCTGGCCATGCCGTGCGTATCGCGGTCAAAGCTGAACGGCCCGACGAGCGTTTCCCGCGCGTCGGATTGACCGGTGCCCTGGGTGTCGTGGAAATAGGTGATGTTGGGGATGGTGTAGGCGATGCATCCGTCGCCGTAGGGATAGATGCCCATCGGGATATTGAGGTGGTCGGCGAAGGTGGTGATCTTCCGCGCGTGACCGCGATCGTCGAAATCATCGAGGATCATGATGCGGTCGTCGGCATTGCCCGCCTCCGGTGCCGGGAACGGATACGCCTTGGAAGTCGTCATCCACAGCCGTCCCCGCGCGTCGAAGCTGATGTTGAACGGCTTGCCGATCCCCGGCTCGGACGCGACCAGCTGAATCTCAAACCCCGCCGGCAGATGAAACGCTTTGCCCTCCGCCTCGGCGCCGAGCGCGCCGGTGGGCCGGATATTCTCCGCAAACGGATCGGCGAAGGCGGTCACGGCGGCGAGAAATGAAGCGGCGGCGATGAGCGCGTGTCGCGGTGGTTTCATGCGGTGAAGTCTAATCTGAATCGAGTTCCGGTGTTAAACCTTGCGTGCGGTGCCACCTTCCAAAAGGGGGAACCGCGAAGGCGTGAAGGCGCGAAGGCGAACGCGAAGGAATTGATCGCCCTGGGAGAATGATGAATGACGAAATGGACGAGTGGAGCTCGTCATCCTGAGCGCAGCGAAGGATCCGGTCTCCTGGTGCGAGCCCCCGCCATCCTCATGCCCAACCGGGAAAATGACGAATTCACGAAATTCGAATTCACGAACAAATGACGAATTACGAATGAAGCAATGACGAAACGAAGGGGCGGTCCGATCCATCCTCATTCAGAAAGAGGATTGAGCCACAGAGAGCACAGAGACCGGGTTCGCGTTCCCGCGCCCCTCTGATCATTGAGCCTTGCGGAAAATGAAACGCGCCAAATCCTCCCGTCCGCCGTCCGCCCTTTCCCGCCGACCGCCGTCTCTGTGCTCTCTGTGGTTCATTCTCTGCTTGAATTCTTCGCGTCCCACTTTGCGCTCTTTGCGCCTTTGCGGCAGGTCTTTCTTCTGCTCGTCCCGGAAAGCAAAGGCGGGCGCAAAGACGCCGGGAGCGCAAAGGAAGCGCAAAGAATTCGCAGGGAAGAATGGCTGAAACGAATGCCCCGTTTCGTCCCTTCGTTCCTCAGGGCATGCATTCGTGATTCGTACTTCGTCATTGATTCGTGAATTCGACTTTCGTGAATTCGTCATTGCGTTGTTCTCCCCCTCACCCCCGCTCGGCGACTCCCCCAACGCCGCATCCGACTCTCACAATGCGGCATCCGACTCTCACAACGCCGCATCCGACTCTCACAACGCCCCATCCGACTCTCACAACGCCGCATCCGACTCTCACAACGCCGCATCCGACCCTCACAACGCCGCATCCGACTCTCACAACGCAGCATCCGACTCTCACAACGCAGCATCCGACTCTCCCAACGCCGCATCCGACCCTCACAATGCGGCATCCGACTGTCACAATGCGGCATCCGACTCTCACAACGCGGCGGTGTGACAGTCGGATGCCGTCGACGATCCCGCGTATTCGACGCGCGGAAGCTGTTATTCCGGGACGGGGCGTTCCCACGCGGTCGGAGGGGATTTTTATGGGGCGATCTTCAGCCGTCCGAAGGCGAAAGCTAGAAACCCGAAATCAGAAAAAAGCTCGAACGGAAGAAACGGCGGAAAGCCCGCAGCGGGGAAAGACTCGAAGCAGTCCGTCTTCCCTGTTTCGAGCTTTCCATTTTCCCCTTCGAGCTTTTTTCTGATTTCTGGTTTCGAGTTTCTGACTTACTCCCCGGTTTCTGATTTCGAGTTTCTAATCTCCCCTCACTTCGTCAATTTCCGATACTTGATCCGATGCGGCTGATCCGCATCCGTCCCCATCCGCCGATGCCGGTCTTCCTCGTAGGATTGGTAGTTCCCCTCGAACCAGACGGCCGTGCTGTCGCCTTCGAAGGCGAGGATGTGGGTGGCGACGCGGTCGAGGAACCAGCGGTCGTGGGTGATGACGACGCAGCAGCCGGCGAAGTTTTCCATCGCCTCTTCCATGGCTCGGATGGTGTTGACGTCCAGGTCGTTGGTAGGCTCGTCGAGCAGGATGACGTTCGCGCCGCTCTTGAGCATGCGGGCGAGGTGGAGGCGGTTGCGCTGGCCGCCGGAAAGGGTGCCTACTTTCTGCTGTTGATCGGAACCGTTGAAACCGAAGCGGGAGATGTACGCGCGGACGTTCATGGTGTTCGGGCCGAGGCGGAAGGTGTCTTCGCCATCGGCGATCACCTGCCAGACCATGGCGTTGTCATCGAGCGAGTCTCGCGATTGCTCGACGTAGGTGAGCTTGACGGAGTCGCCGACTTTCAGGATGCCGCTGTCGGGTTTTTCGGTGCCGATGATCATGCGGAAGAGGGTGGTCTTGCCCGCGCCGTTGGCTCCGATGATGCCGACGATGCCGCCGGGGGGAAGGCTGAAGGAGAGGTTCTGGTAGAGGAGGTTGTCGCCATAGGCTTTGGCTACTTTGTCGGCCTGGATGACGAGTTGACCGAGTCGCGGGCCGGGGGGGATGACGATCTCGACCTCGGTGTCCTTGCCGCGCGTGTCGGCGTTGAGCAGTTGTTCGTAGGCCTGCAACCGGGCCTTGCTCTTGGCCTGCCGGGCGCGGGGGGAGGCGCGGACCCATTCCAACTCGCGGGCCAGCATCTTCTGGCGGGCGGATTCGGTCTTCTCCTCGATTTCCAGCCGGGCTTTTTTCTGCTCGAGCCACGAGGTGTAGTTGCCCTTGTAGGCGATGCCCCGCCCACGGTCCAATTCCAGAATCCACCCGGCGACGTTGTCGAGAAAATAGCGGTCGTGCGTGACCGCGACGATCGTCCCCTCGTACCGCTTGAGATGCTGCTCGAGCCAGGCGATCGACTCGGCATCCAGATGGTTCGTCGGCTCATCGAGCAGCAGAATGTCCGGCTTTTGCAGCAGGAGTCGGCAGAGGGCGACGCGCCGTTTCTCGCCGCCGGACAGAGGTTTGATGATCGTGTCGCCGGGCGGGCAACGGAGGGCCTCCATCGCCATCTCCAGTTGCTGATCGATATCCCAGGCGCCGAGGTGATCGATCTGGGCCTGCAGATTCCCCTGCCTTTCGAGCAGTTTGTTCATCTGGGCCTCCTCCATCGGCTCGGCGAATCGATCGCTGATGGCGTTGAATTCATGGAGGATGTCCATCGTCTTTTTCGCCCCCTGCTCGACGACTTGCCGCACGGTGAGGTGTTCGTCCAGCTTCGGTTCCTGCTCGAGGAAACCGACGGTGAAGCCGGGGGATTTGTTGATGGTGCCGTCGAATTTGGCGTCGAGACCGGCCATGATGCGGAGGAGCGAGCTTTTGCCCGCGCCGTTCAAACCGAGCACGCCGATCTTGGCACCGTGGAAGAACGAGAGGTAGATGTCCTTGAGGACGACCTTCTTCTCGTGCGCTTTGGTGACGCCGATCATCGAGTAGATAATTTTTTCGTTGTCTGTGGCCATGGGGAGGGGAGAGTACCGTATTGCGGGCGGCGGGGCCACCGGTTCGTTTGATGGATGGGGTTTAGCCGCGATGCGCAGGGGAGGGCGCGTTCGCAACACGGAGAAAGGGGGGAACCGCGAAGCGGCGAAAGCGCGAAGTTCGCGCGAAGCGATTCAGAAAGGGTTTTGCCGCGCTGCCGGGCCCTTGCGTCAAAATTCCTTCGCGAGAACTTTGCATCTTCGCGTCTTCGTGGGTTCCGGGCAGAAGATGGAAGCCGAAAACCAGAAATCAGAAAAAAGATCGAAGGGAGGGAACGGAAGAAAGCTTGAATTCCAGAAAGAGTTCAAGGCCGCACTTCCGTCCTGCATCCCCTTGTGGCACCCCGTGCAGATTCGGAAGTGATTGCGGATCGGTTCCATGATGCGTATCGGGGATATCGTGCTGCGCCCGACGTCCGAAGAACCCGGTCCGCCCGCTGCGCCTTCCGCCTCGGCTTGGGTCGCAGGAACAGCCGTTTTCACTATACTCGCCTGCCCTATGCTCATTTTATTGACCAACGATGACGGCATCCGCCATCCCGGGCTTGTGGCGATGTACCGGGAATTGACGAGGCTCGGGGAAGTTCATGTCGTCGCGCCGGAGACGGTGCAGAGCGCGACGGGGCATGGGGTGACGATCAGCACGCCATTGCTGACGGATCGGGTGACGGTGGAGGATGCGTTCACCGGCATCGCCGTCGATGGTCGGCCGGCGGACTGCGTGAAGCTGGCGGTGGCGAAGCTTCTGCCGCGAAGCCCCGATCTGGTCATCAGCGGAATCAACAGCGGGGCGAACGTCGGCATCAACGTCATCTACAGCGGCACGGTGGCGGCGGCGATCGAGGCGGCGTTTCTCGGGCTGCCCAGCATCGCCCTGTCCCTCTACCTGCGGAAGGAAGTGGTCACCGATTACAAAGTCGCGGCCAGGCGGGCGATGGGCGTGATCGAGCAGATTCTGGCGGCGGGGCTGGCCGGTGGGCAGACCGTCAGCGTCAATCTCCCGGCGGTGCCGGCGGACCGGCAACCGGCGGGCATCCGGGTCGTCCGCCAGTGCGTGAGGCCGTGGGTCGACAACTATGAAAAGCGCCAGGATCCGCGCGGGCGCGACTACTACTGGAACAGCAGCGTGTTCACCCTGCAAAGCACGGATGAGGATACGGACGTGGCGGCACTGCGGGATCAATACATCACGGTGACGCCTTTGCAGTTCGATCTGACAAGCTACGCGAGGATGCGGGAGTGGAGCTCGCGGGAGTGGAAAGTTTCCACATGAGAATCGTTTAGCGATCACCTTCCCCGGATGATGTCCTCGGGCCTTCCGGTATCTCCGAAACCGATTCGCGTCGGTAACAGACTTGTCAGCACCCATTTCTTCCGCCTCTTCTGATATTCCATATTCCACGTGCTGGGGACGGAATCGACGTAGCTGCCCTTGTGGAAACTGGTCACGGAGACCGTCGCGGTGATGACATTGGGCTCGCGGCGGGTTTCGATCGAGTTGACCTTCACACCGGTCAGGCCGTATTGGGCGGTGAGCCGCTTGCCTTGGGCGATGAGATCCTCCCCGGCCCAATTGTAAAGCTGCGCGTGCTGAAGATAAGGGGTGGCGGCGGCCCAATCGTTTTGAGAAATCGCCTCGATCATCCCCCGCACGTCTTTTTCCACGCGCTTCTCATCGGTCTCGATCGTCACGCGCAGGATGAAGAGCAGCAGTGACGCACAGAGCATTCCCACCCCGGCGTTGCGCAGGCTGTTCTGCTGCTTTTGCAAACCCATGAATGCCAGCACCGCGCCAAGGGCGGCCAGCAGCAGCATGATCCAGATCGGCGCGTCGAAGAGAAGTGACATCATGGAATCTTTCAACCTTTCGGGAAGGGGAGTCCGATAAATGAAACGAGGCGATGCCGAAGGTGGCATGGGCGTCCCGCCCGTGCTCTTTG
>JANXVV010000527.1 GCA_025351525.1 Humisphaera sp.
CGCCCGGGTTCTTCGACTGACTCGCACTCGAAGAACCCGGGGCGTCGCCTGCGGCTTCCGCCATCGGCTTGATTATTTCTCACTACTTAAAAGGGAGTGGAATATCGTGTATAACGGTGAGACTGAACGCTGTGACCTCGTCAATCTCATCAGCCGCCATTCTGCAAAAGGCACCCATGCATCTCTTTCGTTACCTTTCCATTTGCATCTTTCTCGCTTCTAGCACCACCGCTCAAGAAAATTGGCTGCCCTTTTCCCCCAAGCCCGATCCATTCACTCTCACCAGTGCGATCAATCTCCGTTTCCTCAATGAAAAACAAGCTGGCGATGGCGGGTTCATCGCCGCTGCGGATTCGCAATTCATCCATTCCACTACGAAAGAACCCGTGCGGTTCTGGGCCGTCAACGGTTGCCCCGGTGACACCCCCGCCGAGCTGCGGCGTTCTGCCCGCGTGCTTTCCAAGTACGGCGTCAATCTGGTCCGCATCCACGGCGGATACTTCGACGCCGACGGGAACATCGATCCCGCCAAAATCAAACACGCCATCGATACCGTTGAGGCTTTGAAGGCCGAGGGGATTTACAGCCATTTTTCGATCTACTTCCCTCTCTGGTTAAATCCCAAACCGAACACTCCCTGGCTGCCGGGATACAACGGCAGCCAGCATCCGTTCGCCGCGCTTACATTTAATCACGAGTTCCAGGAAAAATATCACAGTTGGTGGAACGCGCTGCTCACCACGCCGAGCGCCGCCAGCGGCCGAAAGCTGATCGACGAACCGGCGGTGTTCGGGGCGGAAATCGTCAATGAGGATTCGTATCTCTTCTGGACCTTCACGCCGGCCAATGTCCCGGATGCCGAGATGCAAATTCTTGAAACCCAGTTTGGGGAATGGCTCAAACAGAAACACGGTTCGATCGAATCGGCGATGAAGAAATGGAATGGCCCGAAGGTTGCGCGAGATAACCCCGCGAAAGGGCGCGTCAGCTTTCGAGGCCATTGGGAAATGGCCAACCAGCGCACGGCCCGTGACAAGGAGACGGTGGCTTTCCTCGTCGAGAGCCAGCGAAACTTTTATCAACAGCAGGTCGAGTATCTCCACACCCTCGGGTTCAAAGGGATGGTCACGGCATCCAACTGGGCCACCGCCGACCCGCGCGTGCTTGGCCCGCTCGAAAAATATACCTACACTCACGGTGACTTTCTCGACCGGCACGGATATTTCGGCTGCCAAAACAAAGGGGACTCGGCGGAGTGGTCAATCCGCGACGGTCACACCTACATCGATCGCAGCGCCCTGAAATTCGACCCGGAACAACCCGGCAAACCCCGTGAATTTGTCCACACCGCGATGGACATTCATTACGATCATAAGCCGTCGATGGTTTCCGAGACTACTTTCAATCGACCCAACCGCTTTCGCTCGGAAGCACCCCTGTATTATGCCTGTTACGGCGCGCTGCAGGGCAGCGATGCGATCGTGCATTTTGCGATGGATTCCAGTCGTTGGTCGGTGAAGCCGGGCTACTTCATGCAGCCTTGGACGCTGATGTCGCCGTCGATGATCGGGCAATTTCCGGCGGCGGCGCTGATCTACCGCAAGGGGCTGGTGGCCACGGGGGAAACGGTTGTCGATCTGAATCTCAAGGTGGCGGATCTGCTGGATTTGCAGGGCACGCCCATGCCCCAGGATGCGGCGTTCGATGAGCTTCGCCTGAAGGATGTTCCGCAGGGCACAGCCATCAAACCGGGCAACGTGATCGATCCGCTGGTTCATTATGTCGGCCGTACCGGCGTGAATTTCACCGACAACGGCGGCCCCGCAAAACTGATCGACCTCTCCAAGTTCATCGATCATGCCCATCAAATCGTCCACAGCACCACCGGTCAACTCAAGCTGGATTACGGGAAGGGCGTGCTGACGATCAACGCCCCGATGGCGCAGGGCATCAGCGGGAATCTGCACGATGCCGGCGCGGTGGAGTTGGCGGATGTGTCGATCCAATCCGACTCGACGTTGGCGCACATCGTTGCCGTCAGTCTCGATGGGGCGCCGCTGGCGACTTCAAAAAAGATTCTGCTTCAGGCGATGAGCGAGGAAAAGGCGACCGGTTTTGAATCCCAGCCCGCGAGCAACGGCGTGCAGAAAATCGTCCACATCGGTCAAGACCCCTGGAGCATCAAAGCGCTCGGCGGCATCGTGAAATTCAAGCGCACGGATTCGGGGATTTTGAAAGTCGTCTCACTCGATGCGAACGGAGATAAACAGGATGAACTCGGTGCCGCATCCGAGATCAAGCTGCTCGCGGGAACGCTCTATTATCTGATCTCTCGCTAACATTTCTATGTAGCATAGGCTACCAGCCCATGTTTTGAATTAAAACATGGGCTGGTAGCCCATGCTACGAATTTCCTTTTCGCAACAATTCCTCCGCATCCCCCACGATTGCCTTTACGCCGCCCTCCGCATCGCGATAAAAATGCGGCGTCCATACCCGGTGAAGTTGCCAACCCTGCGATTCCAAAATCCCCGTGCGGAAAATATCCCATTCCACCGGGTCCGCCGACTGATTGAATCGCGTGGTGTCGCACAGCACACCCACCGTCACCTCCTCGGCTTTCGTCGGGTGATGCAAGGCCACATCCACGCAGAATCCTTCGTTGCCCCAATGAACATCCGAACCAATGTGGTGTTCAACGGCCAGGCGTTCCGCCAGCGTGCGGGCGAAATGCGAAGGGGTCTTGCTTGGCCGCACCTCCACGCGCGGCTGGGCATCCGCCGGGGTCTGTTCCAACACGCGATTGGCCGTCTCGTAGTCCGTCGCCAACTGCTCGGCATATTGCAGATACGCAAACAACAGATACGCACCGCTGGGAGTCTGCCCCGCAGGAATCGGCGGCAGCGAATGATACGTAGAGGCGGGAATCGAGGTGACCAGATGCACTTCCTCCCGCGCGCGGGTGACCAGCACATTGAGCCGTCGCCCACCGCCGACATTGCCCACAGGCCCGAACCGGCGATGAAATTTGCCGCTCGGGTCGGGACCGTAGGTTGTGCTGATGATGAGGTGATCGCGCTCATCACCCTGAACGTTCTCCAGATTTTTGACGAAGAGTCCCTCGAAGGAACCGGTTCCCTCGCGCCGCCTGGCCGCTTCAAATCGCTTGGCGAAATCGGCGTCCTGCTCGGCCATTTCATCGAGCGTGTCCACGATCAGATCGCGCTGCGGAAGATTGAAGCAACCGATGCCGATCGACGGCGGGTCGGCCCGTTTCAACAGGTCGCGCACGATCTGACACACCTGATTGGCCTCGGCAATGTTGCGGCGCTTTTCATACGTGCCGTTCACGCGATACAGCGTCACCGGTGAATAGCGGGTGCGGTTTTTCGGATGTCCGGGAATGGCCTGCAACCGCGAGCCGTAAAAATTGGCGTTGCTGAACTGGATCAAATCGCTGTTGCGCGAGCGGTAATGTACGTCCAGATAGCACTCCTGAATCTCCAGGTTCAACGCCGCCCCCAGCAAATCTTCTATCTCCCCCTGCTGACTCTCGAACAATTGTTGATCGGTCTCGATCTCCTCGTCCTCGCTGCGCGCCACGGCGGATTCAAAAAACCGCGTCGGGGGCAACTGCTTCGGATCGCCCGCGATGACCACCCGCTTGGCGCGAATCAGCACCGGCAGCGCCTCTTCAAGCCGACACTGAGAGGCTTCATCGAAGATCACCGTGTCGAACAAAGGCCGGCGCGGGAAGAGCTGCGCGACGGTCTCCGGGCTGGCCATCCAGACCGGGCACAGATCGAACAGCGGATCGCCGCCATCGGTCTGCAAGCCGTTTTGAATCACCTGCCGAAGTCGCATGGCCCGCTCGCCGCGCAGGGTGAGACGGCGTTTGAGATCGGCCCCGAGGCTGTTCAGGCGCGATCCGGTGAGCGCCAGAAGCCGCGACTTCTGCACCGAATTCCACCGATGCAAAATAACCCGGCGGACCGTCTCCTTCTTCTGCTGATCCAGCTTTCGATACCGGTCGAAGCTGCTCCGCAATCGCTGACCGTCGATGCCCTGCAAATCAGGGTCGGCGGCCAGACGCGCGAGAATTTCCGCGCCTAAAACCGATTTGCGAAGAAGGCCTTGTCCCTCCTTCACCCCCGCGCTCTGCTTCAGCAATCCACCGACGGAATCGCGCAGGGCGGGTGGAAGCGCATCCCGCTCCACGCCGATGCGCAGAATCGATTCCAGATCATCGAGGTGATTCGACAACGCGGTCACGTCGGTGTGCAGCTTTTCTCCCGACCGCAGTTTTGCATCGAGCGTCAGACCCATTTTGGCGGAGATCAATCTCGACGCGGCAAGCGAGGTGGTGAGCTTGGTGATGGCCTGCGCGCGAGCCGGGGACTTGCGAAGGCCGTCGATCAGCGCCGTACCCCGATTCGGGTCGCCGAGCGCCTTCGCCACGATCTCGCGAAGATTCGCGATCGCGTTCTCGGCGGACCATTTCTGTGCGAACGTGAAGAAGGCTCCGTGACTCATGAGCGTGCGTTCCAGAGCATCATCCTCCAGGAGACCCGCCGGCGTCACCTCCGCCAGTGTCGTGTAGTGCAAATCCGTCAACTGAAGCCGGGCATTCCATCGGCGAAGAAATTGCCCGAGACGATCGGCGTCAGCGGGTGTGATCTCCAAATTCCACCGCTGAAAAATCGGTGTCACCTCTTCAATTTGCGGGGTCATCAGCGGGTGAATGTGTTGCGACGCAACGGAGGGTGCGGATGGCATCTCATGCTGCACGGCAAGGGCCGCATGGGCGACCGTCGCATGTTCCTCATACGCCCGGAAAAGATCTTCATCGGGCGGGAAAGATTGAAGCGGCGCGGCGAGAATTTTTTCATCGAGGTCCGCCCTCAGATCAAGCCGCGCCCGGAGACCGACGAGAAAATCACGAATTTGGACACCGGTGGAAGGGTCGAGCGACAGCCCGAAATACACCGCCGCCGGTTTGGCGGCGGACTTGGCGCCGGGCATGAGGAAGGCATACCACTTCTTCGCCGTCCGCAGATAGTCGCCGAGCGCGGACAGCCAGAGATTGATCTGCGCCGCCTGCAACGGCTGACCGGAATATTGCCGGACCATCTGCCGATCGAGCGGCCCGGCATGGATCGTGTCCGCAAGTCCCTTCATCGCGTCCAGCAATTGGCAACCCTGCTGAAGCGATTGCGCATCGCGCGAAAGCCACTGCGTGACGGTCTCGACCTTCGCATTCGGAGCCGCCGCCTGAACGCTCGCCCAGCGCGAGGAGTGATCCGCATGAGCCCGCGAATAATCCCGCACACTTTTCTCCTGCGCGACAGCCAGCGCACTACTCAACATCGGGGCGTCAATCGCTTCTGGATTCTCAGAGACGCCGGGTGCCACAGGTTGCGGTACTCCGGGACCTGTGCCAGCCTGCCCGAAAGACACAGGTCTCGGAGTACCGCGACATGTGGCACCCAACCCGGACGCTGAAGCGATTGCGGGCTGGCTCCCCGCATCACTCCTCGCGAGGCTCGCCAACGTTTCATCCATCGGCCCTTCGTGAAAAATCGCGATGGGTTCAGCGACCCCCTTCAGTTTTGCCTCGGCCTTTTGAATCGATTCCAGATCGCGCCCGGCCCAGTGCGCCAAAACCGCCGGATCAGTCGTGCTGAAGAGCGCGGCCAGATCGTCCGCTAACAGAATGCGCGCATTCGCCTGCGGTTCCAGCGGCATGTCCATCGCGAACGGTGGGATCGAAGTATCGGCAGTGGCATCGGCGGCTTCGGCATCGGTGACGCCGCGCAACATCGCCGCGCGGAACTCGGACATCGGGGTGACCAGAAACGTGGGCAGGTCGATCCCCGCGCAGTTTCGCCAGGGATTGCCCGGCAGGTCGACGGCACGACCGCGCTCAAGAATGTCCTGAATATCGCGCGTGTGCCGATCGAGCATGTCGAGCGGCGTCGATCGCAGCGCGGCTTCGTCGATCGTCAAACCCTCCGCCGGATTGATGCCGAACCATTCACCGACCAGATCGTGAAACGAATAGCCGTGACCATCGCGGGTGGTCAGCGAAGCCGCATATTTCGTGACCTCCCCGTGAAGCCTTTGCAATTCGGTGTCCGTGGCCTCCAGTTGCCGTGCGGCATGGGGATGCGTGACCGCTTCCGGCAGATCATCCAACTGCTGTCGGATCGCCTTGTAGAGATCGCGCTGATCGCGCTGCGGGTCATGCACGATGCCCACCAGGCCACCCAGGCCCAGATGACGAAGACGGTTGGCGACCACATCGAGCGCGGTGCGCTTGTCGCTGACGACCAGCACCCGCTCGCCGCGGGCCAGGTGGTCGCCGATGATGTTGGTGATGGTCTGGCTTTTGCCGGTGCCGGGCGGGCCGTGAATCACCAGCGTCTGGCATTCGCGGGCGAGACGCACCGCCCGCGATTGGCAGGGGTCGGCTTCGGTGATGAGGCGCTCTTCGCCGAATTGGCGCGGGCGAAGTTCGACCGGCGCGGGCGGTTGCATGGATTCCGGTACCGCTTCAAGCGCGGCGGGTAACTCGATGAAACTGGCGACCGGGCCATCGAGCGCCTCGCCGGCGGCCATCGCCTGCATGTCCCGCAAGAGGCCCTGATTCGCCAGCGGAAACAGTCCCAGAATCGCGCAGGGGAGAATCGCCGGGCCGTCGTCGGATTCATCCGTTCGCGGGGCCGGCGTCAATTTCAGCGGATGGGAAGTGTGCGGCGGAGTCGGCACAACGGTCTCGCCGTCAACCTTGGCCGCCCCCACGATCGGCGGATGGGGATCAAGCATGGCGAAAATATCCGATGCCGGAATTTCGACCGCCGCCGCGACGTGTGCGACCAGTTCGCGCAGCTCTCGCCACGGATCTTCCCCCGGTTCGTCGGCGAACAGTTCCTGCGCCCGTTTGCCCGTCTGCTGCTCGAGCCACGCCAACAGCGCAACATTAGGAATGACGCGGTCCGTGCCTTCACCACTGCATTGAAGTTCGATGGAACGAGTGGCACCCTGCTTGACGATGATGGAAACGGGGATGAACGCGATCGGGGCGACGATCCGCCGCGATGCGCCGCTTTGCTTCGCACCGAGACTGTTGGGCGGAAGGCTGAGCAGAGGGAATCCGATGTTGAGCACGTGTACGCCGGTGTCCTGCTCATACGTTCGCGCATCCTCGGCGATGACGCGCAGCTTTCCGAAAAGCGATTCCTGCTCGCGCCATGCCGTGATCGTTGCACGCTCTTCGTCGGTGAGCGGATTTTTCGCAGGCTCCTCCGTCGCCACCTCTTCGTGATCGAGCAGCCGTTTGGGCGGTGCCGGCGCACGCGCCGCGCACTTCATCTTCCGCTCTTCACCGAGCAGACCCGTTAAAGCCGCCTCGGGCGAAACGTCTTTTAGTCGCGACAATGAAAACAGATCCACCCGCTGTCGACTGCTGTGCGGACGGCAATTCAGGCTGGGACCGTTCACCAGCGTGGCGAACAGCCGCTCGAGCATTTTGGAAAGAATGCGGTTCGCGGGAATCGGTGCGGGGATCTTTGGCGCGACATCGGTTTCAGGCATGCGGCTCCGGGCGATGAACTAGGACCGAACGCGGCACGGTGCCGCGCCGCGTATTTTGCAGTCTTGGGCAAGCGAAGCAACCCAGTGAAGTTCTCCGAGAGGGCTGCCGGGTTCATGGTACTTTCCGCGGCATTACATGGCATGGGCATCCTGCCCATGCCACGAAAAAACCGCCGAAAGTTTCACGCACCGCGGGCCTGAAAAAATTGACCGCCGCCGCCATCTTCATTAGCCTTTTGATATGGCAATCCTTCGCTTCACTCTCGTTCCCATTATTGTGCTGTGCGCAGTCACCCCATTCCTTTTCGCACAGCCCTCGCCCCACCGGCCACCGAACATTATTTTCATTCTCGCCGACGATCTCGGTTACGGCGATCTGGGGTGCTACGGGCAGAAGCAGATCCTCACGCCGCATATCGATCGGCTGGCGGCAGAGGGGATGCGCTTCACGGATTGCTATGCGGGGTCGACGGTCTGCGCGCCTTCGCGCTGTTGCCTGATGACCGGCAAGCACACCGGTCATTCGACCATCCGCGGGAATGTGGCGGAGGCGACGCTATCGCCCGAAGACGTGACCGTGGCCCAGATCTTGAAGCAAGCGGGCTATGCGACGGCGATGTTCGGGAAGTGGGGGCTTGGTGACGCCGGTTCCCCGGGCATTCCGAATCGGAAGGGATTCGACCATTTTTTTGGGTATCTCAATCAGACCCACGCCCACAACTACTATCCCACTTTTCTATGGCGGAACGAGGCAAAGTTTCCGCTGCAAAATGTGGTGCCGCAGGAGAAGCCCACCGGAGCGGGCGTCGCCAGCGTGAAGCTGCAATACTCCGATGATCTGTTCGCGGTGGAGGCGATCCAATTTCTGGACGAGCACCAGACCGCTCCGTTTTTCCTGTACCTGCCGTTCACGATTCCACACGCCAACAACGAGGCCAAGCAAAACGGTCTGGAAGTGCCGGATGATGAACCGTATGTGAAGAAGGACTGGCCGGTGAATGAAAAGCATTATGCCGCGATGGTCACCCGGCTGGATGGGTACGTCGGTCAGATCATGGATCGGTTGGCCAAGCTGAAACTCGACGACAACACGATCGTCTTTTTCACCAGCGACAACGGCCCGCACCGAGAGGGTGGGAACAACCCGGAATTTTTTCATTCCAGCGGCCCACTGCGCGGCATCAAGCGGGCGCTGTATGAAGGGGGCATCCGCATTCCGATGATCGCCCGTTGGCCGGGGCATGTGAAGCCGGGGGTGATGGATCAACCGACGGCATTCTGGGATTTTCTCCCGACCGCCGCGGAACTCACCGGACAGAAGTTGCCGGAAGGAATCGATGGAATGAGCATGATGCCAAACCTGCTCGGGCTGAAACAGGAGCGAGTGGATCGCCAACTATACTGGGAATTTAAAGAGGGAAAGATCGACAGCCAGGCCGTCCGCCGGCAGCAATGGAAGTATGTGCGACCCGCGACCGGCGCGGCGTGGGAGTTGTACGATCTGTCGAAGGATATCGGTGAAACGAAAAACGTCGCGGGGGAACATCGGGATGTGGTTGAAAAACTCGATCTGCTTTTGAAGACGGCCCGGACAGAACCGAAATAGGATGCTTCGAATGAGGTGGCATGGGCGTCTCGCCCATGCATTTCTTCGGCCAAAA
>JANXVV010000585.1 GCA_025351525.1 Humisphaera sp.
GCCATCGGACTCATATTGCCGCATTTGCTCATCGGTGAGTGGCGGTCTTTTGTAGATAAAATTGCGTTTGGCCTTCTCGGCCTGCTGGCGAAGATTCGTGAGTTCTTCGGCGGTTTCGTAAGCTTTGTAGGCCAAGCCGCGAGCGAGAAGATCGCCGATGAGGGGATTGTAAATGTGCAGTCGTTTGGATTGAAAGACCAGTTCGGGGTTGTCCCAATCGAGGCCTAGCCATTGGAGATCTTCCACCAGTTGATGGACGGCCTGCTCGGTGGAGCGTGCGAGATCGGTGTCTTCGATGCGAAGCAGGAATCGCCCGCCCATGTGCCGGGCGAGTAGCCAGTTGAAGAGCGCTGTGCGGGCTCCACCGACATGGAGATAGCCGGTGGGAGAGGGGGCGAAGCGGGTGACGATGGCTGGCTGGATGGCGGTCGGGATCATGAGGGCGATTATGGGAAGGGGAGTGGTGAAAGCAACGAGGGAAGCGTTTCTTAAAACCTTAAATGTGGCACGGGCTTCCAGCCCGTGTTTAAGGGCATAAGCGGATGGAAACTCATTTTCGAAAAGATTTTTTTAAGGGTTGAGTCGCAAACACGGGCTGGAAGCCCGTGCCACGGTTGAGGTTCAGGATGGCAGCTTCGCCGGCAGCGGCACTTGCCGGCGGCGTAGGCGGGTGTAGGCGTAGCTGCACAATCCCGCCAGCGCATATCCGACGCTGCACAGGGCCACGACGTAGCGGTGGGCGGTGATGATGAGCAGCAGGATCGCCACGACGAGGATCAGTCGGCCAAAGGATCGCTTGCCGCGCAGGTAGCGGTTGACCATATGGCCGTAGCGGATGTTGCTGATCATCAGCAGGCCGGTGATGAGCACCAGGACCGGAAGAAGCCAGGTGCAGGACGACGCGAGGAAACCGGCGGTGGATTGAAGGTGTCCGTGCCAGGGGTCGTGGCGTAGTTCCTGCTGCAGCAGCACCCATCCCGCCACCGCGCCGCCGGCCCCTGGGCTGGGCAGGCCCAGGAAGCTGAAGTGGGCTTGCTCGCCATGTTCGTTGCTGACATTGAAGCGGGCGAGTCGCATGGCGGCACAGCTCATATAGAGCGCGCCGATCGCCCAGACGAGGCGTGAAAACACCGGCAGCAAATCGCCCTGATGCTCAAATTTGAAAAGTTGCAGGGCGAGGAAAGCCGGGGCGGCACCGAAGCTGACGACGTCGGCGAGGCTGTCGAGCTGGCCGCCGAAGTCGGTGGTGTGGCGAGTGTAGCGGGCAAGTCGGCCATCGAGCGCATCGAAGACCATCGCGAAGAAGATGAGATACGCAGCGACCAGGAAATTGTGCATCGCAAAAAAGTGCGTCAGCGCATCGACGCTTTTGCTGGCATCCGCTTCATCGAGGCTGGCGACGTACATCGACCCGAATCCGCAGATGGCGTTGCCGAGGGTGGCGAGGCTCGGCAGGAAGTAGACCGACCGGACATACGCCCGCCGCCCGTGCCGTCGCAAGCGCCGACGGCGATGCTCCCGCGAACTGTGCTCTGCGGGGCGAAACTTTTTGAAGCCTCGTCCCTCGTCGTTGGCTTCACCCGTCACATCGCTCATGCCGGTGTCTCCCGCCCGACCAATGGCTCAAATTCCTCACCCACTTCTTTTCGATTGCTGGTATGAATCGGCTGACCGAGAATGGCGATGACATCCATCGCGCCGCGCACCACATCGCCGACCTTCACCTGAATTTTCGGTTCCAACCATTTGGGAATTGAAAGCTCGGTGCGGCTGCCGAACTTGATCATGCCGATGCGCTGACCCCGATCGACGCGGTCGGTGGGTTTGACCGTGCAGATGATTCGCCGCGCGATCAACCCGACGATCTGCTTGACCACCGCGACCGGGCGCGGGCCGTTCGGCTCTTTCAGGAGAATCGTGTTCGATTCATTTTCATCCGACGCTTTTGAATGGCTCATTGCGTTGATGAATTTTCCCTTCTTGTAATTCACATCCACCACAATGCCGTCGCAAGGGCTGCGGTTGACGTGGACGTTGAAGACGGACAGGAAAATCCCCACCCGCACCGCCGGGCCGTTGAGCAGTGGATCGTGGTCGATCTCGGTGATGTCCGAAACCTTGCCGTCGGCGGGGCTGACCATCGTGTGCTGCTCCGCGGGGATGGCCCGTTCCGGATCCCGGAAGAACGCGAAAAGCCAGATCAAAACGGGAAGGATGATGAGTGCGAGAGACCAGTGCCACCAGCCTAAAACGCTTGCCACTCCGAGCAGAACGACGGAGCCGATGAGCATTTCGCGGGTGCCGTGACGTGTCAGGGGAACCATGGGCGAAGGCTAGAACAGTTGGCGGGGGTTGTCAACGCGGGGGCTTTCAAGATGACAGCGCGCCTACCTTCGCCGGAAAAGCGGGTTACACTCTCGATAACATGAGTTTTGCGGCTCCCCCATGGTTGATCGGCCTGCTCCCGTGGGCCATCATAACCATCTGGATTTTGTGGGGCCGTCGGAAGAGCGAGCGGGTTCCCTTTTTACCTCTTTGGCATGGACCGGCGGCGAACCAGCGGGTGCGATCGTCATTTCATCTTCCACCTCTGGCTTTGATTGCAATGCTGTTAGCGGTCTTAATAGGGTTGTTGGCGGCGGCACGACCAGGTATTTCAAGCAGACAAATGCGCTCGATCTCCATCGTTGTCGATCGCGGATTGACGATGTCGGCGAAGGGAGTTTCCCGCACACGATTTATCGAGGCGGCGGGAATAATTGAGGAGAAATTACACGGGATGGCGGGGCGGGTCGAGGTGGTGGATTTGTTAAATTCCGAGCGGCATGAGACGACGGTCGAGCATCTTCGAGAGTTCATCGCAGATATGCCGCGCACGGCGATCGATACCGAGAGTCTGTTGCGGCCGGCGATCCTGAATGAACTGTCCCGCACCGAAAACCTCGTCATCCTTTTGAGCGATCATGCGGTAGACATCACCGATCCGCGATTCATGCAGATCGCACCAAGCACCGTCCTTGAGAACGTGGGGATTTTGGCAATTGCCGCTCGGGAAATGCCTTTGCCGCAGGTGATGATTTCAATTCGGAATGATTCGGCGCTGACCGAAGCGCAGTTGCTGGTGGAGTCGGCGGGGCGGACGGTGGCGCGCCGCGTGGACTTGCCGGCGCGGGGGAAAGTGGCCGCTTATTTTATCGATCTGCCGCGGTTCGGTGAGGTTATTGAAGCGCGGTTGCAGGTGAAGGACGATCTGGAGGCGGACAATGCCGCGTGGCTGGTGCGCGAGAAGCGGTCGGCTCGTTTGGAAGTGCGGTCGCCGATCCCGGAATCGTTGCGCCGGATGATCGATGTCTACTCCAAGGCGAAGCCGCCGGGGGAGAGTTCACCGAGCGTGGTGGTCGCGAATCAACGGTCTGAGATGGGCAGTGTCGATGCGGGGGTCGTGCTCGAAACACCGTCGATGAAAGGTAAAGCAAGCGGGGAATTGCGGGTCGTTGCCGATCCGGTGACGGCCCTCGTCAACTGGGAGGAAGTGACGCGCGATGCGACCGTTGCAGCCGCCGCGCCGGAGGGTTGGAAGCCGTTGGTGCAGGTCGGCGACAAAACTTTGGTAGCGCAGCAGGAATCGCCGGCTCCAAAAATATGGGTTGGATTCGAGTCGCCCGGCTGGCCGCGCTCCGTGGATTATGTGGTGTTCTGGACGAACGTATTCGACGGGTTGGGAGATGGAGGTGAGGCGTTTGCAGCGTATGTGCCGGTGGTCGACGAAACATGGAAGCGCGAGGGTAAGTTGCCGCCGGACATACAGGCGAACGCCTGGCCGGGAATATACGTTCGCTCGGATGGGCGACGAAAAGCGGTCAACGCAGCCATTTTCCCTCCGGAATTCCTTGTCGCGCAAAACGCGATTCCGAAATCGATGGGGTCCGGCACGGCGGCGATGGCGCGGGACATTACGGCGGAGTTTTGCCTCGCCGCGATGGCCTGTGTGTTGATCGCTTCCGTTTTTTGTAGTGCGGGCTTTCAGCCTGTTTTTTCACGGCCTGCTTGACGATTATTTCCCGGATTTGTATCGTAATAGCGGGATGTCGGATGCGTCGGCCCGGCGGCACCGCCCCTGAGAAACTTTCAGTCGAAAAGAGCGATCATGCCCGACCCCCAGTCATTGCCGCTTCAGCAAGCGATGCACCGGCTTCACATCACCGATCACAAGGACATCAAGATCGTGTCGTTCATCGAGAATAAAATTCTCGACGAGGCGAATATCACCGAGATCGGCGCGGCGCTCGTGGCTCTTGTGGAAGCCAGACAACGACCCAAGCTGGTGCTCGATTTCAAGAACGTCGATCACCTCAGTTCCGCGGCGCTTGGCATGTTGATCAACGTCAATCAGAAAATCAAACTCCAGAGCGGCGAGTTGCGGTTGATCGAAATCAAGCCGCAAATCATGGAGGTTTTTGTGATCACCCGGCTGAACAAATTATTCAAAATTCTTCCCGATCGCGAACAGGCGCTGGAGAGTTTCAGTCCGGCTTGAAGCGTGGGCCGTGAGAGTGAGTATGACGCCGGTTAAGGCGACGATCAACTCGGATTTTTCCGCCGGTTTCGAGGTGCAGCAGCGCATTCTCGATGCCGCGTTGAAGCACGGATATACCGAGGTATGCCTGTTCGCCATCAAGATCGCGCTGGAAGAGGCGCTGGTCAACGCGATCAAGCATGGGAACAAGCTCGACCCTCAAAAGCATGTGCGGATCGAGGCATCGATCACGCCGAAGCAGGCGGAAATCTGCATTGAGGATGAAGGCCCGGGTTTTGACCGCAACGCCGTGCCGGATCCGCTGTCGGATGAGAATCTGGAAAAATCGAGCGGTCGGGGAATTCTGCTGATCGAGTCGTACATGAGCCAGGTGTCGTGGGATCATGGGGGCCGTCGGGTGCGAATGGTGAAGAAAAATGATCATCCCCATTCGGACCGATAGTCCGCTGCGCGGCAGGCCCTGGATGAACTGGGCGCTGCTGATCGTCACCTTCTGCGTCGGCGTCGTCGAGGCATTCACGAATCAATTCCGGTCGCCCACCTGGGTCAATCATCTACAATTGAGCGGTCGAGTTCCCGAGTTGGGGAATTTTGTCACCTATGCCTTCATTCATGCCGGTTGGTTGCATCTGCTGGAAAATCTGCTGGCGCTGTACGTCTTCGGCAACAACGTCAACGATCGACTGGGGCAGGTGGGATACCTGGCTTTCTATCTGGCCGGCGCAATCTTCGCCGGCGTTGGATTTGTGGCGGCGGATTCCAGCGGCCTTCAAGTGCTCGGGGCCAGCGGCGCGGTGATGGCGGTGATGGGTGCCTACCTCGCGCTCTATCCCAGATCGAATATCACCATCCTCTCGCTGCTCTTTTTCGTGGGGACGTTTGAAGTCCCGAGCATGTATCTGATCATCGCTTTCTTCATTCTCGATCTGATCTGGAAAATGGCTGACAGCGTTGCGGTGGCGCATGTGGCACACCTCAGTGGGCTGCTGTTCGGGTTCGGCGTCGGAATGGCGCTGCTGGGGTTGAGGTTGCTCCCGCGCGATCCCTTCGATTTCCTGGCGCTGCTCCAGCGTTGGCATCGACGACGGCAATATAAGATGCTGGTTCGCCAGGGCTACAACCCGTTCGGTTACGTCGCCCGCCCGTCGCCCCTTCGCGTGGACAACCGCCCGCACGCGCGCCCGCCAGCCGAGGCCGATCCGAATTTGCAGCGCATCCGCGATCTGCGCGCGGAGATCAACGAAGCGATCGCGCATCACAATCTACCGCACGCCGCCATTCTGTTCATGGACCTGCGAACGCTCGACCCACGGCAGGTGCTGGCTCGGCAATCGCAGTTGGATGTAGCCAACCAACTCGCCAGCCAGCAGTTTTTCGCGCAGGCGGCGGATGCCTACGAGCAGTTCCTGCGGCACTATCCAAACTTCGAGCAAATCGAACAGGTCCAACTCATGCTTGGCTTGATCTGCGGCCGGTATCTGGGCCAATACGACCGCGCCAAAGCCCTGCTGACCGCCGCCGGCCAACGCCTGCACGGCGAGCGCGAAATCGCCATGGCGCAGGCTGAGATGGAACGGATCGAACCGTTGCTGGTCACGCCGGTCATCAGATCGTGAAGAAATCCGGAGGGCGGTCGTCCTCGACTGCCGCGCCATTTTTGATATTTTAAGTTTCGTCGCCTGTGTTCCAGCGCGCCGGGATCGGAGCCGTAGGCGACGACCCGGATTCCGCAGGAGGCGTGCGTCGCCTTCGCAGCAAATCAAATTCCAACTCCCGCCGCGTGAGCCTGCTGTTAGATCAGAATTTGTCCTGGAGATTGCCGCGACTATTGGCAAACGAATATCCGGGCAGCGCGCAAGTCGTCGCACTCGGGCTGTCAGATGCGGATGATCGAGTCGTGGGGGCGTACGCCGC
>JANXVV010000586.1 GCA_025351525.1 Humisphaera sp.
TAGCGTTCATCAAACCCCATGCCCATCTCCCTCCTCCAACCTCTCCGCGAGATTCCCTTCGCTTTCATCGACACCGAAACCACCGGTGCCTCCTCTGATTACGGGCACCGGGTGATCGAGCTCGGCATCGTGCGCGTCGAGGATGGCCGCAAGGTGGCGGAGTATCAGCAGCTCATCGATCCGCAGCGGCACATCGGTCCCGGCATCACCGCGCTCACCGGCATCTCAAGGCAGATGGTCGAGGGGCAACCGACCTTCACCGCGCAGTTGCCGGGCGCGATGGAACTGATGAAGGGTGCCGTTCTGGTCGGCCATAATGTGCGCTTCGACCTCTCCTTTCTCACCCGCGAATTCCGCGGCGCGGGCCTGCATATCGCCGATGCGTTTCCCAATGCCCATGTGATGGACACCGTCCGCCTCGCCCGCCGTCGATTTGGCCGGGGCGGCAACGGTCTGCAACGCCTCGCCCCGCGACTCGGCGTTCAGCCCGTCACCGCCCACCGCGCCCTGGCCGATGCGCAGACCACCCACCTGGTGTTCGAGAAACTGATGGAGCCGCTAGCCGGCTGGCACACCTCGCTGGCCGATGCGCTGATTGCGCAGGGCGGGCCGATGGGCGTCATGCCGATCACTTCGCGCGAGCCGGTATTGCCGTTGGAACTGGAAGAGGCGCTCGAGCAGCGCAAGCCGGTGATGATGGAATATCTCGATGCCCGCGAGCAGCGCACGCAGCGACTGATCGACCCGATCAGTATTCGGCGGTTCCAAGGCGAGCTTACGCTGGTCGCCCACTGTCATTTGCGCGATGCCCAGCGCACTTTTAAGATCGAGCGGATTGTGCAGTTGACGCGGTTGGAAGATATTCCGAAGTGAAGGAAGTTCGCGTCATCGCGGTGGGCGAGGGGAGGAAAGACGAAGCCAGAAAATCGAAATCAGAAAAAAGCTCGAAAGGAAAATAAAGAAAGCTCGAAGTTTGGAAAGGAACAGAGGCAACCGTCCTCCATGTTTCGAGCTTTGTATTTTCCCCTTCGAGCTTTTTTCTGATTTCTAATTTCGAGTTTCCGGTTTCCCCCGCCTCACTTACAACAACGACATCGGATCCACATCCACCGCGATTCGGTCGTTCTTCGCCAGATGCCCTTCGCTGCGCACCGCCGCCAGCAGGCTTTGCAGCGACTCGGCCCTCGGGGCGTGCAGCACGATCTGATGGCGGAAATAGCCGGCGATGCGGTTGATGGCGCAGGGCATCGGGCCTTTCATCACCACCGCATTTCCTTGGGCGGTGATGGCATCGCTCAACTGTTCCGCCAATTCACCGGCCCGGCGATGCAGCTTCGGCAGTTCCTGATCGCGCAGGACGATCCGCACCAATCGGCCATGCGGGGGCAGGCGAGTCTCATGGCGATGGACCAATTCCGTTTTCGCGAACCCGACGAAATCCTGGCGGATCGCGGCTTTGATCGTCGGATCATCGGGCAGAAAGGTTTGCAGGATGACGCGGCCTGGGCTGTCGCCGCGCCCGGCCCGGCCGGCGACTTGGGTGATGAGTTGGAACGTGCGCTCGGCGGCGCGGAAGTCGGGGAGGGACAGCGCCGTGTCGCCGCTGATGACGCCGACGAGGGTGACGTTGGGGTAATCCAGTCCCTTGGCAATCATCTGGGTGCCGAGCATCACCTGCACCTCGCCGCGCCCGAAACGGCCCAGCATCGCCTCGTAATCCTTCACGCTGTGCATCGTGTCGCTGTCGACGCGGGCGAATTTGAGATCGGGGAATTTGCGGGCCAGTTCCTCTTCGACACGCTGGGTGCCGAGACCGAAGAGGCTCAACTTTTTTTTGCAGTCCGGGCAGTGGGTCGGCAGAGGTTGGACGGCCAGGCAGTAATGGCAGTGCAGTTGCCCGGTGTGCAGACCGGCTTCGTGCGAGCCGCCCGTCGCTTCGATTGCGACCGCGCGATGATAGGTCATTGTTGTATCGCAATACTTGCAATGCACGGGGTTCTGGCAGGAGGAGCAGAACACGAAGTTGGAGTAGCCGCGCCGATTCAGAAGAATGATCGCCTGATGCCCGGCGGCGACGGTGACTCGCAGCAGATGCTCAAGCCGTTCAGACAGCAAATGAATCCCCCGTCGCCCTTTCACCTGCTGCTTCATATCCACCAACTCCACATGCGGCATCGCCAACCCCCGCACCCGGTTCGGCAACACCAGCAAGTGATAAGGATTGGAACCACTCAAGCCGAGGGCGGAAGCCGTAGGCGACGCCCCGGGTTCCCCGGATTGAAGAACCTGCGAATCCTGCGACACCCTCCAATAAGATTCCAGCGAAGGCGTCGCGCTCCCCAGTAACACCGGCACATCCTCCATCCTCCCACGCATCACCGCCACATCGCGCCCGTGATAGCGCGGCGCGGAATCCTGCTTGTAGCTGGACTCATGCTCCTCATCCACCACGATCATCCCCAGCTTCGGCACCGGCGCGAAAATCGCCGAGCGTGCCCCGACGATCACCTCCGCCTGTCCCTGGTTAATCTGCTGCCAGAACCGATGGCGATCGGTGTTGCTCAACCCGCTGTGCAGTACCGCCACGCGCGGGAACCGGGCCGTGAAACGCTTGACCGTCTGCGGTGTCAACGCGATCTCCGGCACCATCACGATCGCCTGTTTGCCCTGCGCCACAATCTCGCGAATGCACTGCAAATACACTTCGGTTTTGCCGCTGCCGGTGACGCCGAGAAGGAGATTGACGCTGAAGCCCCCCTGGCGGATGCGCGGGCCCAAGGTATCGAACACGCTCTGCTGATCGGCGTTGAACACCGTCTCGGTTTCCGTGCCGCCCAAGGGCTGGATGCCGGCGGTGAAACCGGGCAGATCGACTTCCGGAGTGATGCTGATCCATCCCAGCCGTGCGAGTTTGCGGACGGTGGGGGTGGTGGTGCCGGACTCGCCTGCCAGCCGATGCACCTCGATGGATTGATCCGGTTCCAACTGCAACAATCGCGCGATCAGCGTGCGGCGTTTGACGGCCTTGGTCTTCTCCAAAATCGCCTGCAGCTCCTCACGCGGCTTGGTCAACCGCACCAGTTGCAGGTAGCCTAACCCCACCCGCCGTTTGACCGCCGAGGGGATGACCGTGTCGATCACCGTCCCCAGCGGCGCGCAATAATAACGGCTCATCCATCGGGCCAGCCGCATCATTGATGGCCCGAGCAGGACGCGATCATCGTCGATATTCAGGATCGGTTTGACCTTGGGGTAAGTCGTGGAATCGCGCAGCGCGATGACATACCCATACGCCGGGCGATTGCTTCGCCCGAGCGGCACCCGCACGCGCTGACCGACCCGGATCATCGGCAAAAGCTTCGGGGGGATGGCGTAGTCGAGCAGCTTGTCGAGGCTGTCCTCCATCGCCACCGCCGCAAACGGGCCGGCGAGGAGCGGAGAAGCTTGGAGTTCTGAATCAGGGAACAGGAAATTCATGGATGTCTCATTCACGACCCGCTTTCACCGAATTTTTTAGCGG
>JANXVV010000053.1 GCA_025351525.1 Humisphaera sp.
TAACTCTCGCGTGCGCCTCTGCTCCGTTTCCGTCGATTTGGATGAGATTGACTGCTACTCCGCGATCCACGGATTCGCGCCGAGCAGTGAGTGCCACGCGGTTTATGATTTGGCACTGGCGCGAGTCTTGGATTTCGCAACGAGCCTTGCCGCGATTTTTCAGATGCGGCGCAACGAAACGGATTTGCCGAATCGGTTGCCGCCTCCACGGTGCCGAACATCGCAAATAGCGGGACCGTCGAAGAGGTGAACCGAGCGGTCGATCTCGCGCACGCCGCGTTTCCGGCTTGGCGCGACCGCACCCCCATCGACCGTTCATCGGTACTCCAGCAGACCGCCGCCCTCATGCGAACTCGCCGCGACGATCTTGCCGGCACGATGATTCGCGAAGCGAAAAAGCCCTGGATCGAGGCCGATGCCGATGTCTGCGAGGCGATCGACTTCTGCGAGTATTATGCGCAACAGGCGATGCAGCTCATGCCGCCGCGAAGCCTTGAAGAGATTCCCGGCGAGGACAATCAACTCTGGCACGAAGGCCGCGGCGTGGCGGCCGTCATCAGCCCGTGGAATTTCCCGCAGGCGATCTGCTGCGGCATGACGGTCGCCGCGCTGGTCACCGGCAATACGGTGATCGTCAAGCCCGCCGAGCAAACTCCCGGCGTGGCGATGCGCCTCTGCGAGATTCTCTGGGAAGCCGGCATCCCGCGCGACGTGCTGCAATTGCTGCCCGGTCCCGGCGAAACCGTCGGAGCCGCGCTCGTGCGTCATCCGCAAGTCGCCACCCTCGCGTTCACGGGATCGAAAGCGGTCGGGCTGGATATTCTTCGCGCCGCCGCCGAAACATCGGAGGCCCAAGGCTTCATCAAGCGGGTGATCTGCGAGATGGGCGGGAAGAACGCTATCATTGTCGACGCCTCGGCCGACATCGACGAAGCGGTGCTTGGCGTGCGCCAGTCGGCCTTCGGGTACTCCGGCCAAAAATGCTCGGCCTGCAGCCGGGTGATCGTTCTCGATGAAAACCACGATCTTTTCCTTCGGCGACTGATCGAGGCCACCAAGGCGTTGGTCGTCGGCGATCCATTATTACCCGGCACCGATCTGGGCCCGTTGATCGATCTTGAGGCTGCCGAAAAAGTGCGCGGCTATATCGAGCGAGGCAAACGCGAGGCGAAACTCGAGTTGGCGGTGGATGCACCGGCGGATGCGGCGTTCGTCGGCCCCCATCTATTCTCCGTCGAGCGCGGCGGCACTCCGCGAATCGCGGTCGAAGAAATCTTCGGACCCGTGCTGACCATCCTTCGCGCGGCGGATTTGGATGAAGCCTTGTCCATCGCCAATTCATCCGGCTACAAATTGACGGGAGGACTGTTCAGCCGCACCCCTTCCACCCTCGATCGCGTGCGGCGGGAATTTCGCGTGGGCAATCTCTATCTCAACCGCGGCATCACCGGCGCGCTCGTGGGCCGCCAACCCTTCGGCGGATTCGGCCTGTCGGGCGTCGGCTCCAAAGCGGGCGGGCCCGACTACCTGCGCCAGTTCGTCGACCCGCGCGTCTGCACGGAAAACACTCTTCGCCGGGGGTTTGTGCCTCCGCCGAATTGAACAAAGTGGCATCGGCATCCCGCCCGTGGATTCGCTCCGCCACCCCAAAAACGCACGGGCGGGACGCCCATGCCACCTCAACCCGCCGGTTTCCCCGCCTCCCACTTCGGCAGATCGGCGATCGACTTTCTCGCGGCGTCGCTGGTCGGGATGCCCCAGGCTTGAAAGAACGGGCCGAGATCGCGTCCGCACGCGCGGCTGAACCGCACCATCCACTGATCGTGCTTCTCCAACTCCGTCTTCGGTCGCCGGTCGGGCGTCAAGTCCCGATACTCCGCGAACACTTTTTCAAACGTCTCCCAGCCGAAACCCTCGCGCAGTTCCTGATAGAGAATCAATGCCAGGAAAGGATCGGCCTGCCACGTCGCGAACGGGGCGCCTTTGCCGATGTATCCGGCCTCATTCTTGGCCCGCACCGCCGGGGTGAAGGCGCTGTGGACCGCCGCGTGGTTGCAGAGCGTTTCCAGCAGATACAACGGAAGGAGATTGTTGGTCACCTCGCCCGTGCCGGGAAAGGTCCACTCGGCCTTCTGATGATTGTGTCCCAGTTCGTGGAACAATCCCCACTCTCCTTTGACCCGCAGGGAGGCGAGATCGACCATGCGGGGCGCGGCATCGAGCCAGGTCATGATCGGATAGCCGCTGTGCATGTAACCGGCGGAGATCTGAATGTCCGACACGTAGCGCTCGGCCCGCGCCCGGCTTCGCGGGATGGCGTACAGGTCGGCGGCTCCATCGCTCACCCGGTCCCACCATTCCATCAGGGCGGCCGGATCTTCGATCCGCCGCACGAACGATGAGGGCACGGTGAGGAAAATCTTCCCGCTGCCGATCTCCGCCCACGGGCCCGGCAGATGGCGGAGGCGGGTTTTCCAATCGGCCACATCCGTCTTCCCCAGCACGAACAGCGGCGATTCAACCGCGTGATCGATCGTGACCTTCACCCTCCCCGTCGCCTCGCGCGGCACGACAAGGTAGATCAACCCGCCGAAGGCGTTGGCGACCTCATTATCCCCCGCCGCCAGCGGCCACACGCGGTCGATCTCCGGCGCCCGACGCCATGACGGCAGATGCCACAGCTTGTCCGAATGACAACCGATGCGCAATTTCAGTCCGAGAGTGTTCGAGGGAACGGTCACCGTGACCACCTCTCCCGCCGCCGCATAGAGACCGGTGCCGTGCCAGTCCGGAATGGAAAGATCGATCTCGATGTCGCGCTTGACGCGAGGCGCATCGCCGGGAACCGCGCCGGGAAACACCGCCGCCAGAGGATGGGCCATCACCTGATCCGCCGGGCGGCTTCGTTGACGGGCAAGTTCGATGGTCAGCGCGACGCGGGCCAGTCCGTTGCCGGCCATCAGATCGGTCTTGTCGGTGACGATCGCTTGAGCGCGGGAAGCCGCCGCCGCTTTTTCAAGGGCGGGCAGAAGCAATCGATCCTCCGAAGGCAGCGACTGCGCCGCGCGGGTGAGCTGTGCCGATGCCAGTTTGGATTGGTCAGGGGTCAACTTCCCCCGCCCCGCCGCCTCATCGGCCAAAGCCGCTAGCGCTGCCGATGCGTTCAGCAGCGGGGGCAATTCCGTCGCGACGCCGAACCGTTTGCCGACACCCTCCACCGTGCCGTCGGCCCAGGTGATGCCCGCCTTGGCGAACAGCCGATTCGCCGATAAATCTTTGCCGAGGGAGGCGTTGGGATGCGTTTGGAGAAAGCCCCAGCCCGGCACACCGCTCAAAATCCCACCGCCCTTGCGCACGAATTCTTCGAGGGCCGCAAGATCGGCTTCGTGGATTTCGCCGGTTGGGAGGATCAGCACGTCGATGGCACCGAGATGCGTCGCCAGCGCGCCGTCGTCGATGAGGGCGATCTTCAAACCGCTCTGCGCCAACGCCGGTTGCAGCGTTCGG
>JANXVV010000081.1 GCA_025351525.1 Humisphaera sp.
GTTAATCGGTTCATCGTTCATGAAAAATGGGTCTATTGAGAAACGGGTGGCAAGGGCGTCTCGCCCGTGCTCCTTGGCCGACGAAATGCATGGGCGAGACGCCCATGCCACCTTATTCAAAGCACTCAATTGGAATAAACCTATTCCGGCACGGCAAGCGCATGCCGTAATATCGCCGCGACGACTTGCAGCTCAGCTTCATCACGCCCCGGCAAAACGTCAATGAGCCGAGCGTCCTTCAAAACGATCCGCAATGTCGGGAGCTTTGCGCTCCACCAATGACTGAACGTGATTGGCGCGCGGGAAATTGCCACGATGCTTGAGGCGTTGAATTGTTTGTGGATCGAGCCGCGCGGGCCGTCGATCTCGATTCGCAACTCATTGGAGTCGGCGAAAAGCACTGTGCTCTCACTGCGGGCCTGATGGAGAAGATCGATCGCCGCGTCCGACCGCCCCTTCCACGCCAGCAGATAAACGGCGGCGACGAAGACCGCGATGATTGGAAAAATCACCGCCGGAAGGCTGAACCCACGTCCCCGGTTCACGGATTCATACAGAAACATCACCACGAATGTCGTGCCGGTCACCCCGAACAGAGTATCCGGGATGGCGCGGAAGGCGGCGGCACGGCGGGCCAAGCGGATCGATCGGGCGGACGGCTCGATATTCGCAGCGGTAATTCTCACACCTTCCGTAGTGACCTCGCAGGATAAATCGCTGCCTTCGGGGAGAGAGTCATAGGCAAGTATCGGCATGGGCATGGGCATGGGCATGGGAAAATGACGAATGACTAAATTCGAATTCACGAATCAATGACGAATTCACGAAGTGGGTCTTTTGAAAAACTGGTGGCATGGGCGTCTCGCCCATGCCACCTTATTCAAAGCACCCAAGTACGAATGAAGAGAATTTCGTCATTCAAATTTTGAACATTCGTCATTGATTCGTGAATTCGAATTTCGTCATTCGTAATTGCATCACCTGCCGATGTCTTCATTCCACAACCCTGGGTGCTCGCGGATAAAAGTGCCCATCAGCTCAATGCACGCGCCGTCATGCAGGTCGACGACTTCGACACCATGTTGGCGCATGAAATCAGGGCCCCCGGGGAAGTTGGCGGATTCACCCACGATCACTTTGGGAATGCCGAACTGCACGACCGCGCCGCTGCACAGGTAGCACGGCATCAGGGTGGAATAGAGCACCGTATCCTTATACGTTTTCTGACGGCCGGCTTGGGTCAGGCAGTCAATCTCGGCGTGCGCCATCGGGTCGCCGCGCTGCACCCGCCGATTGTGACCGGCGGCGATGATCCGGCCATCGCGCACCAGCACCGAACCGATCGGCAAGCCTCCTTCACTCAAGCCTTTGCGGGCTTCCTCTAAAGCGGCGAGGATAAATGGATCGGGAGCGTGGGTTGGCAAAGAAAACTCCATTGAAAGTTCATCGGGAACGAGCCGCATGATCGGATCATTGCCGTTTCGCAGCGTGATATCGCTCGGTTTTAATTGCGACGCGGCGATGTTCTCATCCTGGATCATCTTGTAAATTTCCCGGCGATGCACGGAAGTGGCGCGCGGGGCGTTGATGCCGAGCCGTACTTTATCGCCGCGAATATCGACCACGGTCACTTCGATGTTGTCGCCGATCACAATCGCTTCACCGCGCTGTCGGGAGAGGACTAGCATGAACTTATTATTGGAAGGAATTTTGCGTGCGTCCAATTGAAAAGGCGCAGGCGTCATCCAAGTGTCGAGATTTGATCCAGCATCCGCAAATAGTACGGCACGATGTCCCCGGTTTTATGGTCCAATTCCAGCACGAACCGCTTGTTGATCGTGTGCCAATGATCGGCGGGCCAGGTCGCCAGATGCTGGCCCCAGATGGCGCTGCTGATGGAAACCAGCCCATCGTTGGGCCCCTCGGCGGCGTTGACGACTCGCCAGGCATGGATGGCCCACAGCGGCACGCGCGTCCATGGCCGACTCGCGCTGATCGAGTAATACTTCACTTGCGGCGCGTTCGGCGTCACCTCGTTAAAGCAACGGCAGCGCTCCGTCGTCAGGTCGGCGAATGCGCCGGAATCAATGTGCAGCGACTTCATGAACTGTAGAAGCCCAATGCGGTTGGCGACGTTTTTAAGAGCCCAGTCGGCATAGGGGCTGCCGCGATGCGGGGTGCTGATGGTCACCAGCGCCGCGACGCGATCGGCCATGCCTAGGTGGGCGATCATATGGCGGGCATCCAACCCGCCCATCGAGTGGGCGATGATGATGACCTTCTGCCCAAGACTTTGCTCAAGCAGTATCTTTTTCAGTTGCCCGGCCCGCAGCGCGATGCTGCCGGTGGGGTGAACTTTGGGGACGATCAACCGATGCCCGCGCGCCGCGATGGCGGTGTCGATGCCGCGGAAATAGGACATTTGCAGTGGGCCGAGTTTGAAATCGCCGAAACCGAAGAGGCCGTGGTGGAGGACGATGGGGAGCATGGGGGGGGTTAATTCGTAATTCGTAATTCGTAAAAAGAGAAGATGGCATATTTCTTCTCTTCTTACGAATTACGAATCACGAATCACGAATTTCTCAAAAAGCCTTTGTCAATTCAGCAGCGGTCACCTGCCCCATGAGGAACGACACTGCCAGCTTATCACCGGGTTTGGGGATTTCGGCGATTGCGTGCCGGGGGATTCGGATCACCAGCAATTGAAGGGTTGGATCGTCGAGGCGGATGATCTGAAGTTCGTAATAGCGGTCGCCGTGGATGGTGAAGGGTTTGACGTCTTTCACTTCGACGGACCAACTGCCGACCATGGGTGCGTTCATTGCGAGGCTTTCGGGGGAGGATGGAATTGCGGGGATTTATGACAAGTTCGACGACGCACGCTTTTTACTTCGATGGCTTTACGCTGTCGACATCCATGCGATACACCTCCACCAGTGTTCCGGACTTCGGATCGCGCTTCATGGTGACGTGCAGGGTGCCGACGACGTCGTAATAAGTCCCCTCGCCGGCCTCCACTTTTTTGCCGGGTGCGACGGTCGCGAAGACGCGCTCCTGCACTTTAGGCGGGCCGCCGAAACAGCACTTGGCGATCGAGTAGACCAGCGTGAATTCGCTCAATCGACCGGCGGCGGTCAAGGGTGAATAAATCTCGCCGCTCAACTGCACCTTCTGCCCGTCCAACTCGCGATATTGCTGGGGAATGTCTTTCAGAGTCGCAGTGGCGGGGTTCATCTCGAAAAAACCGATCGCCTTCAGATCGACTTCTTTGTAGCTGCCTCGATTGTGAATGCCGTGCGTGACGGTCTCGCTAACGAAGGTGTAGACCGGCCAACCGAGCAGGAACAGGACGATGCCGGCGAAGGTGATGGCGCGGAAGTTGATGCGGTCGGTGAGGGGAGGCTTGATTGTGGTTTCCATAATTTCTCTCGGTATTGATCTTCCCGGATCGCAACCTGGGAGTTTACGAATTTTTTAGCGGGTGTGCCGAAGGCACGCGTTTTCTACGAAACAAAAAACGCGTGCCTTAGGCACAGCCGCTAAAATGACGCGGCAATGAAAAGGTCGATTTACTTCGGGGCCGGTTTCACGCTCGAAGCGGTGATCTCGAAGATGCTGATGATATAGCCATCATCCTTTTTCTCCTCGACCTTCAGCGTTCCCTCGACGCTGATCTCATCGGCGAAATAGCTGACGGCTTTGCCCTTGGGGCAATGCACGACGAGCGTGTGCTGGATCTGCGGGGGTTGCCCGAAGCAGCAGGCGAAGAGGCTGGGCACGAGCGCGAATTCGCTGATGCTCTCGGCCTGGTCGAGCGGGATCATGTAGCCGCGCGTGCGAAAGGCGGTGCCGTTCAAAGCCTTGATGTCGGCGGGAATGTTGCCGCCCTTTTCAATGTCGTAATCGAAATTGCCGAGGTCTTTAATCAGCAGATCGGTGACCTGTCCGGGCTTTGGAGCGGGGATCGGTTTGCGAACTTCAGCCGTCGGTTGCGTGGCGGCGGGAATGGTCGAGGGGCCGGTGGAGGCGATGCCCTGCCCCCTGGCGATGTTGCGTTCGCAGACGCGAACTTGTTCTTGGATCGTCGCAAGGCGATCGGGTTTATCTTTCACTTGCGTCTCGACCTGCTTGAGTAACGATAGCGCAAGGGACCACTGGCTATTTTTGAGCGCGGTCTCTGCGCGAATTTCCAGTGGGCTTACTCCTGAGGAAGTGGGGGTCGACTTTTCCTCGGCGATCGCCACCGATACGACCAACAGCAGCACCGCCAAGCCTGTTTTCCAATGACGCATGGATTCTCTCGCTTTCAGAAAAATGGATCGAACCTGTCATGTCATTCTACACACGCAAAGGGGGGAATGTTCGATCGGGGACGGGTTGCTAATTGCCGAATCGTCATGAAAGCAATTGAGCGATGCCGGAGACAAGCGTTGAAAGGCTCGGCGATGCCGGAGTTTTCAGGTTCAAGTGGGGGGAGATCGCCGTAGCCCATGCAGTCTTTTCCCCACCGCCACATTCTGCCGGGTCCAGTCCCAATGACCGGGCCAGCGCTTCCCACGCACCGCAGACGACGTCCATTTCCATCTTTTCCAGAGTCGTGACATTCGCGTGCGGATAAGCCCGTTTGATCGCCTTGGGGTCGGCAATGAACCAGCTTTCCGTTTCCTCCACCGCGATGCGAAACAGGCAGTGGGTCGGCTTCGTCGGAAGCGCCTCGTAGACTTCGATCAATCGCCTTTTGAGCGCCGCGCAATCATCGTCATCCGCATCCACAACGACGATCACCGCCACCTCAAACTCGCCTTGCGATTGTTGTCCCATGTTTTTCAACTTGATCGGCAACTGCCGCAACAATGAATTGTCGGCAACATTCGGCTTTTTTAGCAGATGCGCTTTATCCGGTAGTTTTCCCTTGCCGCGGTGCGGATGAATGCGAAAATGTTCACCCTCGATCAAATTGAAGCGGCGTTCCAATACTTCGACCAGTGCCGGCACATCGGAACTTCCCTCGCACAAAACCTCGATATATCTCATGGATTTCCGCCCCCCAGGTGATTGCTGTACCAAAGGCTTCCAAGAGGGATTCCGTCCTCCACCATTCCCACGACCGCGTTGTCGTCCGCGGCACACTTGACGGAACTGGTGCCGTCTTTTCCCTTTGACAGCACGAACACTTCTTCCGGCTTGAGCGCGTCCACAAAGTAGTTTGCATGGGTGGTGACGAGGATCTGCGGACCTCCCGCGGCATTGGCCCGCGCTCGCATCTCCGTCGCCAGCGGGCCGAGGATTTGATGGTGCAGCCCGTTCTCGGGTTCCTCGATACCGATCAGCGGCGCGGGCTGGGGGTCTTCAAGCAACAGCATGTAGGCAAAGTATTTCAATGTGCCGTCGGACATGCTGGGAGCATAAAAAGGATCGGCATACCCGCGGTCGTTGAACTGAAGCAGAAGGCGACCGTCCTCCGCTTTCTTGAAGCTGATCTTCTCGATGCCGGGAATTTTTTTCCCGACCTCCTTTAAAACCGCCGCGAACCGCTTTCCATGGTCTTTCTGCAGGAATTGAACGTAGTTGGCAAGATTGTCGCCGCGCGTGTTCATCTTTCGCTGTGCCCCTGACATTGGCATCCCGCGTGCCAAATCGGGAACAAAGTAAGACAGATACCAGCCTTCGAGAAACTCTCGGAAACGCACAATGCGGGGGTGTTCGGTCAGATTCCCCAGTGAAGTGATGGCCAACTTGCGCGGGTCGTCCAGGTTAACAGCGATCTTTTCACCGCCCTCTTCTGCATCGGTCGATTCTCCCGCCCATGCGAATCCTTTCCCCTTCTTCAAGTCCACGAAGGAATAAGGCCCGCCACGCACTGCCCCGAGGCGCCGCTGACGAAATCTTTCTTCTGCAACGATTGGCCTGCCGTTCTTGTCGGCTTCGATCCACAGGGTATAGCTGATCGGTCGCTCGTCATCTTTTTCGCGGTAATACAGTTCGAACTTGATCGGTTCAGTCACCCCCTTGGTACGCAGCCGCTCAAACCCGCCCCGCATATCGCGCTCACACGCTTCCTCGACCCCGTCCGCAAGGCAATCGCGTAGAAACCCGAAGGCATCCAGCAGCGTACTTTTGCCGCAACCGTTCGGACCGATGACCGCCATCATCGACGGCAGCGGAGTCCCGTCCTGATGTTCAAAGGTCTTCCCTAGCGTGACATTCTTGAGCGCACGGTAGTTCTGAATCGTGACGCCTTCAATTCGTGCCATCTGCTGCTCCTGCGGAAACGTAACTATTTCATTCTATTCGACATTGATTGTGTATGAAACGCACTCCGACATTGGCCGCCACCGCACCTCATTGACCGTCCCGTCAGACGCGCCTTGCAAGCGAGACGGCTCAATATTCGGAAAATAAAAAAGGTCCCGGCAAATGACTTGCGGGGACCACTGTGCGGATTTCACACCGGACGTCGATCGATCAATGCCCTGGATTCGCGGCGTGGATCGTTTCAACGATGGTACCATTCGCATCCACCAGATACACCGCATCGGTCACGTTTGAAGCGACAAACGTGCCGTAATCGGTGGCCTGGTAAATGTTGATCTGCGTGAACAGGGACTCACTCAACTTGTACTTCAACAGGAAATCATCGATCACGCGGATCGTCTTCATCCCGCCGCTGTTGGATTGGGTGATGATAAGGAGGTCATACGCGGTCAATCCACCGATCGCCAGGATCGACCCTTCAATCGCGATCGGGGTGATCGCCAGGTTCAAGGTCGCAGCCGTGCTGATGGCGTTGTCCTTGTCCGTCGCAGTAACGGACACGGTGTAGTTGCCATCGTATTGATAGATATGACCCGGATCAGAAGCCAGCGCCGTTTGGGCAATGGCCGTCGTGGTGCCATCACCCCAGTTGATGTTGTACGCAAATCCGGCGGCGGTATCGACGGACGAGGGATCGGCAGCCACCGGAATATGGATGTGGCGATTCTGGCCCCGCACACCAATCGCGCCGATGGCATCGGCGGTGACGGAGGCGGTCGGGGCGACATTCGTGACATTGATTGTCGACGAGGCGGTGGCAGAGGCACCACCGATGTCGTTGGACGTGAAGGTTAGGACATAGGTGCCGTTGTCATTCGGGGTGAACGTGATGGCCGTGCCGGTTCCGGCGGTGAAGGCGGCACCGTTTTTGGTGACGGCCCAGGTGTTGGTCAGATTCGCCGGGGTGAAGTCGACGATATTGGCCGAGGCGCTGACGGTCACGCCTTCCAATGAGTTGGCCGGGACGTTGATGAGAGTGATGACAGGCGCGACATCAGTAACAGACACGGTCACCGGTGTGGCGGACGCGGTGAAGCCGAACGCTTGCAATATAAAGCCCGGTTGACCGCTGGTGAAGGTAGTGCCACCGGCAATGATGATGCGTCCTGTGGGTGATACGGCAATCGCATTGGCGTTGTCGACGATAGAACCGAAATCGGTGACGACCGCGCCCCCGTTGCCGAAGGTGGTGTCGGCGGTGCCATCGACGTTATATCGCACCGTGGCAAAGTCGCCGGACGATCCATTGCTGTCACTCGTACCGGTGGCGAGGATCTTCCCATCCGCCTGAAGCGCGATGCTGGTGGGGATTGCCACCGGGCTGGAGGAGTCAAAGCGGTTGTAAGCCGGGAGAACAGGATCAAACGTGCGGGTGAGTGTGCCGGTCGGGCTCAGGCGAATGACGGTCCATTGTTGATTATTGAATGGGTCATTGATCCAACCCTCGGCGACGATGTTGCCGTTGGCTTCCACTGCCACGCCACTGAGCGGTCCACTGGTACCCCGGTATTCCCCGCTGTTGCCGAACCCGGTGTCGACCGATCCATCGGAATTGAACCGGACAACGGTGCCGTGGTCACCGATTTTGCCGGCGGATACGATTTTGTCATCCGATTGCAGCGCGATCCCACCGGCGGTGTCGGAGACCGATCCACCATAGGTGGTAAATCCACTGAGGCTGTTTCCGGCGTTCGGCGGGCCGAAGGTGGTGTCCGGCGTTCCGTTGGCGTTGAGGCGACCCACGAAGGTGGAACGGCTTGCAACTGAATTTGGCACAATCGGGCCGGTCGCTCCGCCAAGCAGAATTTTTCCGAAGTTCACGCCGGCATTGTTGTCGATGACCACGCTCGTGACCGAAGCCCGACCGAGAATGGTGGGGTCCGTCAGATTTTGCAGCGAGAATTTTCCATCGGCGTTGGGCCCGAAGGTGGTGTCCAACGATCCATCGGTGTTGAAACGAACCACCGCGATAAAGCTTTGGGCGAAGATGAACGAAGAGCCGCCGACCACGATTTTTCCATCCGGTTGGATCGCGATGGAATTCATCAGAGCCAACGTATTATCGGCAAATCTCACGTTGGTGACCTTGCCGGCGGTGCCGAATGAATCCAACGGCGTGGAGTCTGCGGCACTGCCGTCATCGAGCGTGCCGTCGACATTGTAACGGGACAGGATAAACCCACCGGCCCCAGAATTCGTCACCAGGATTTTACCGTCGGCCTGCACGGCAACGGCAGTCGCCACCGGAGCGGAAAGGACGAGTTTGCCGGCATTCGCGAAATTGAGATCGGGTGCGCCGGCGGACACGCCCCCGCCCGCATTGGCGGTGAAAACGCTGAAGCCATCCGTCGCGGTGGCGGTGACGTGATAAGCCGTTGGCGAATCGACATACTTATGCAGTAAGGAGGTGGTGGCACCCGGAACCGTCTGCAAATCCGGGGCGGCGATCGTGCCATCCCCCCAATTGATCGTCCAACTTTGTAATGTGATCCCGGCGGGCGCGGTGAGGTTCAGAACGTAATCCTGCCCTTCGATGGCCGTGGGCGCACCGGTGGCGGTGAGTACGGGTGAACCGCTGAGCAATTGTCGCGACTCCAGCGCCTCGATCGCGATTGAAGCCGCCGAGAAAACCGCCCCTCGCCGCTCCAGTGGGAGCGAACGATGTTGGCCGCGAATTTTCGTCTTGGAAAAACGAGCACTACGATTCGACATGGCACTGCCTTTCTCCCTCATCGGGAGTCAAAAAATCCACCTGCTTTGCGGTCGTTCAATCTCCATGACTTGGCCATCTCCCCCGGCGAGAGGGCGATCCGGCAAAGGATGACCCCCGCGAATTCCGAGATTCGCACGCCGCTTCTTTTTTAAGCCCGACCCGAAAGATGGGTCACAGAATTGAACAACCGATAGCCCTTAACACTCAAACAACACGGATCTGGTACGGAACCGTCACCGAAGGTGGAGACTATACGCCAACGAACCCGGAAAAGCCCAGGCTCCCCTGAGTTATCGACAGGGGATTGTCTCATGCAATAGTTTTAATGAAGGCAGAAGGGCTGGAGGGCGGCAGGGGACTGCCGCCGTCCAGTCGCCGCTATACTGCGCGTGACCTGATTTGATTGCGTCCCCGCAGCCGTGTCGATGTCACATCGCGAATACGCCCTTTGAACTCTTCATCGAGTCGATGAACGAACGACTGGAGGTGGACACAATGGAGTCGTGACCGCCATGGCCGCCGTTGTCGGTGCCACCGTCTTCGGTATCGTCGGTGCCGTGGTCTTTGATTTCGGTGATGGAGTCGTCTGCGCCGTGGAAGTGATCGGTGCCGGTCCCGCCGATGACGGAGTCGCGACCGGTGCCACCGTTGCAGTCGTCATTACCGGCCTGACCTTCGAGCAGGTCGTTACCGCCGTCGCCGGTGAGGCTGTCGTTGCCGTCCCCGCCGTCGAGTAAATCGTTGCCTGCCCCGCCGTCCAACGAATCATCACCTGCCATGCCGATAAGGGTATCGTTGGCGGTGTCGCCGGAAAGAGTGTCGTTGCCGTCCCCGCCGTTTTCGACGTGGGTGCCGCCGACGGTGCCGTTGACGTCATAGATGAACAGTTGGTCGTCGCCCGCGCCGCCGATCATCACCAGATGTTTGACGTCGGCCGCCTTGAAGACCGATACCTGACCGTTGACATTGACGGCCAAAAGTTTGCTGCGGGGGGCGGCCCGCAGGACGGTGATCGTATCGTTCCCGCTCGTGCCGGTGACCGTAAGCGTGCCCTTGACCAGCGAGGCCGAGAGCAAGAGGCGCGATTCCAAGGCGTTCATTTCAAAGTGCGTGTTCATGGGAAATCTCCTGTGGGGGCTTTCATTCCCGGCGCATCCTACGAAGCGCCGATGGACTCATACAATATCGGCGAGTGGCGGGAGTGAGGCGCACGATGCAGAATTTGCAGTACGCTAGAATGGCGGGCCGCTTTGAAACCTGGTCCGCCTGTCGTTCTGAACGATGAACTCTCGAACCAAGGATGCAAGCCATGCCGCAAGTGATGATCGTGACCCTCGAAAAAGAATTGCCCGAAGCGTGGGCGGCGTACTCAAAAACCAAATCGGGCAAGGCGCTCGCGCGTGAAACCGACCGGATCGATGGTGCCGCCCGTCGTCGGAGTGTGACGGCGTTGACGGCGCTGTTGTCGGAGAATCCCGCCGTGCTAGCCGCACAGATGCAGGCGGAAGGGTTCGATCCAACCAAGATGCGGCTACCGGCGGAACAGTGGTTCGCGGCCTCCGACGGACTGAAGACCGTACGCGCCCTGATCGAACACATCACGGCCAACCTCAACGATTTCAAGCTGCCCAATCCGATTCTGAAAGATCTCAAAGCGATTGAGGCATTGCTCGTCAGCGCGGTAACGGCGGGGGTGCGATTCCATATGACGAAAGCCACGGTCTGAATAGGATGCCTTGAATTAGGTGGCATGGGCGTCTCGCCCATGCATTTCTTCGACCGGAAAGCACGGGCGAGACGCCCATGCCACCCGTTTTCAAAAGTCCCAATTCGATATTTGTCTTGACATCCCCGAATCCCACCGCTACAAATTCGCCCGACAATTAAAGATCGTCTCTTATCCAGAGTGGTCGAGGGTTCGGGCCCGATGACACCACAGCAACCGGTAACCGGGAAACCGTTTACAGAGGTGCTAACTCCTGCCCGCGGCACGATGTGTTCAATCGTGTTCCGCCGGAGAGATAAGAAGATGCTAACCGGCACGCGCACGAAGCCTCTTCTTAACGGAAGAGGCTTTTTTGTTTTTAGTGGAGAGTGGACAGTGGAGAGTGGACAGTCAAATACAAATCGTGTTTTTCACTGTCCACTCTCCACTGTCCACTCTCCACTTTTGGAGTCCCCATGAGCTACGTTCTCGGTCTCAAATGTAAAGAGTGCGGCCATCGCGTTCCGGTGTCGGCGGTTCATGTCTGCGAGGCGTGCTTCGGGCCTTACGAGGTGGAGTATGACTACGCGCGGATGAAGGGGAAGGTGACGCGCGAATCGATCGAGAAGGGGCCGAAAAGTCTCTGGCGATACAAGGATTTGTTGCCGGTCGATAAACCGGTGACGGGGTTCCATTCCGGGTTCACGCCGTTAAAGCGCGCGGATCGGTTGGCCAGGGAACTGGGCTGCTCGCAGCTCTGGATCAAGGATGATTCCTGCAACTATCCAACCTATTCCTACAAGGAGCGCGTCGTCAGCGTGGCGATCAGCAAAGCGGTGGAATTTGGCTTCGATACGGTCGGTTGCGCCTCGACGGGCAACTTGGCGAACAGCGTCGCCTCGCATGCCGCACAAGCGGGGTTGCGCTGCTTCGTGATGATCCCCCACGATCTGGAACAGGGCAAGGTTCTGGGCTCGCTGATCTTCGCTCCGACCGTCGTCCGCATTCGCGGCACGTATGATGATGTCAACCGCCTCTGCACCGAGATCGCCGACAAGTACGGCTGGGCGATCGTCAACGTCAACCTCCGTCCCTACTACACCGAAGGCGCGAAAACCTTCGGCTTCGAGATCGCCGAGCAACTCGGTTGGAAATTGCCGCAACACACCATCGTGCCCACCGCCGGTGGAACCATCCTGCCGAAAATCTACAAGGCCTATAAAGAATTCATCGAGCTGGGCCTGGTGGAAGACACCAAACCGAAGATTTATTCCGCCCAGGCCGCCGGTTGCAATCCGGTGGTGAAGGCGATTCAGAACGGGTCGGACATCATCGAACCGCAGAAGCCGAACACCATCGCCAAGAGCATCGCCATCGGCAACCCCGCCGATGGCTACTACGCCGCCAATGTCGTCCGCGACAGCGGCGGTTGGGGCGAAAGCGCCACCGACCGCGAGATCGTCGACGCCATCAAACTGCTCGCCCGTTTGGAAGGAATCTGGACCGAACCCGCCGGCGGCACCACGCTGGCGGTTGCGATGAAGCTCATCGCCTCCGGCCGAATCCCCAAGAATGAAAGCATCGTCATCAGCATCACCGGCAACGGGTTAAAGACTCAGGAGGTGGTTGTTGATGAACTGGTCACCCCGCGCGTGATCGAGGCAAAGCTGAATGAGTTCGACGGGCTGCTGGAAGAAAACGCGGCGAAGGCGAAAGGAGAGCCGGTGGGAGTGTTGGCGGAGGTGTGAGCGCGCTTCATTGCCTTTACCGCATACGAAGTCCGCGAACCTCGATGAGGCCAATATGAGCGATCTAATGCCAGAACGAATAACTGCCGTTTTAACGTCTGCGCAAGTTGAGACTCTACAACTCCAGCGACGACAAGTGCAGGAAGAACTTCCCGATTTGGCACTGCGCAATCAGATGCGGAAAGAGGCAAGCGACGAGCCGACTTTCAGTGGAGAGTTGCGTCGGGCGATTCACGCCAACAAAATACCGTTTGCCGATATCGCCGCCTTGGCCGCGATGACTCCTCTGATGCTGGATGAGTTTCTCACCGGCGAGCGGACGTTGCGCTCGGATGTCATCGATCGACTTGCCAAGAGTTTGTCGTTACAGCTCGTGGCAAACCGTTCCCGTTGAAACATCACGCGCGTCATCCCGCATGGATCACTTGCAGATCATCGATTATGGCTTTTCGGCGAAGAGGATTTTCGAGTATGCGAGGAGACGTAAGATCCACCTTTCTTCCAAACATCGCCTGCAGCTCCTCGATCATGTCGACCCAGTCCCACCCGCCATGCGGCTTCTGCGGATCAAGACGGACCAGAACATCGACATCACTCGCGGGAGAAAAGTCTTCACGAACGACAGAACCAAAAAGCGAAAATTCACAGACGCCCCATTGACCGCAGAAAAGCGCGATTTGATTCGGGGTGACGCCGGTTCGCTGCTGCCAGAGCGAAGTGGAATGGGTGACGCCGGGAACGGACATGGCAAGAATTGTCGCAGATCGCGGATAGTCCGGCAATCGGATCAACTCTTGTGAGGATCTTGAGTTAAGGGGATGGCCTGGATGGGTTGCACCGGAAACCCCACTGCCCGCCGCTCCGGAACGTAACCAATTTTAATTCCACGGCTCAATAAGCCGAGGAATTGCAGCCCGTCCTCCAAAGTGGAAAAGGCCCGCTTGGGAATGATGTGAAACAGGTCTTCAGCCGGATACAGCAGGAACAAATTTTCCGTTTCGACAAATCGGGAAAAGGCGCGCCATTGAATTTCCGAATAAGATGCGGGCTCGCTGAGCGTCAGCTTGAGTTCGGATGCTTCTACGGCATAGGCGGTGGACGCCGCCACTCTGCTTTTCCAGTTGCTGCTCGTGGCGGTACGTTGGTGCAAGCGGGAACTGTATCTCCAAAATGCGGAGGTGACTGCCCAGATCATGCCGTTGTACAGCATGAGTAGCACCGAGTTGCCCCGGATCGTGCCGGCGTGTTCGCCTGACCCGGCCGCCACGCGATTGATGTCTTGATCGAGCATTGGCCCGTATAGAAACAGACCGATGACCGCCGCGACTATTGAAAGGGCCAATGCCCACGCGGGAAGGCGTGCATACCGGTTATGGCTGACGATCGGCACCTTGTAAGTCCGAATACCCGGCACGGCAGGTGTGGTTGAGGCGGCGTGTTTCACAAAGAACCGAAGCATCAGCACCGAAAAACAATACTGCGAAATCCAAAATAGTGCCGGAACGAGGGGAGGCAGATAGATCAATGTCCATTCAATCTCAAGCACCATCGGCCTTGATCCCGGAACAACCGTCGGCATGGGTCTGGCCTGTATGTAATGAACGAGCCATAAGATCAATCCCGCTTGCACAAGGGCGGATGATTCAAGAACGAACCGTCTCAACGGCCTCTTCACCGCGACAAGAGCGTGCGCGGTGAAAGCCTCCTGATAGTCTTCGAAAGTGATCGTGTATTCGCCTTGCATTTAAAAGCCACCTTATTATTTAGGAACGGGCTCGAAATAACTTCCGCATGAGGTTCGGGTGCCACAGGTCGCGGTACTCCGAGACCTGTG
>JANXVV010000084.1 GCA_025351525.1 Humisphaera sp.
CCGCCGGAGAAGATCAGCATGAAGAGGATCAACCAGATATTGTTTCGGATGACGCGCCACACATCCCCCCCCGACATGGTGGCTGCCGTGCCACCCCCACCGCCCATCATGGGCACCGAACCATTGGCGGGGGAAATCTGCATCTGGCTCGCCTGACGGGGAAGCCGAATCGCGGTCGTTTGCGGTAACGTCGTCATATAACTGCTCCTCTATCACTCTTAACGCTCGGACTCAAGCACAAAGCGACTCATTCAGCCTCGGAAATCGAATCATCCGGTTAAATCGGGCAAACCTGCCCAACAGTACCAGATCGAACTCTCAATCTAAATTTTGCAACAAGAAAGTGAACACAATTGTCCGATCATTGGGGTGCAGGCTTCCAGCCTGCATCACAATAACCCGTTCAAAAAACACTACGGCTTCACCGCGTCTCCGGTTCCCGAGGTCACTGGGGAAGTGGTGGGGGCATTCATCAGTTGCTTGGCTTTCACCAGCGACTCATTGAGCGCGGTCTCCATGCGGGCATCGGTGGGCTGACCCTTGTTTTTGCGATCCTCCATCATTTTACGCGCGCGTTCCAACTGTTGCTGTGCTTCGGGAATCAGGTTCTTCTTTAGATAGGCCACACCCAGATGGTAATAGGTCTCCATCATGGGCTTTCGATCCAGCGAGGCGGTGAGGAAGGTGATTCCTTCATCCACTTTGTCGTTGCGGGTGAGAACCCAGCCGTGCGTGTCGAGGATATTGGCATCCGGGAAGCCGCGCTTCTGCATCACTTCCATCGCCTTGCGGCTGAAGACCAGTGCCTTGGCGGGATCCGGCTTTTCCTGGTACTCGGCCCAGATGCACGCCAGATTGTTGAGCGCCACGGTATCTTCGCCGCTGGTGTCCAACAATTTTTCGTAAACGTCGGATGCCTTCTTATATTCACCGGTCAACATATAGACCGACCCGGCGACACCGTATGCGGTTTCCTTTTCGGCGGGCGTGAGCTTCGCCGAATCGGCCAAGACGCGCTCGATGGTCGCCTCGGCATGGATGTAATCCTTTTTCGAAAAGTAAAGGTAGGTGAGAATGACGCGCCAATGACTGTCGCCCTTGGCGGCCTCCCTCTCACACCGGGAGATGGCTTCTTCAAGCCCGATCGTGTCGGCGATGCTCTGGATAATCAGCACCGACGCATCATCGCTGCGAAGGCGTGAGGTGATCTCCAGCGCTTTATCGAAATCGGTGATCGCCTCGACGCGCTTATCGCCCATGTTGGCGTAAGCGGCGGCGCGCATGTGGTAGACCCACCAGGCGCTCTGCGCAAGTTCGGGGTTTTTCAGCAGATCGTTGCACTCGGCCAGCAATTCGCGGTACTTTTTCAAGCGAGCCAGAATGCTCAGATAATCCTGCATCAAAGGCAGCGTCTGCTGGGGTTGCCCCTGTGAAAGTCGGATGGCGTCCCGGATGCTGTCCAGGGCTTTCTCAGGCTGATTGCGGGTGACCCACATCTTCGAGCGAAGACTGCGCCAATCAGGATCCTTCTCGAACTCCTTCATTTTTTCGGCTTCGGTGATCAACCTTTCCACTTCACCCCAGCGCGGCGTGATGAGTGTGCCGAGCATCTCGATCAACTTCATGCGGATTTCTTTGTTGCCGGGCTGCAGGATCAGGCACTGACTGATCTCCTGCACCGCGTCTTCGGTCTGGCCGTGCGCACGCAGCGCTTCTGCCAGGCCCATGCGGGTTTGCAATTGCGTCGTGATACTGGCTTGCGAATTCGCGTCGTTGGTCGTATCGCGGGCGGCGGTTAAATCTTTGATGGCATCTTCGATGCTCTCAGGCCCTTTGCGCAGCTTGATCATGCCGCGATAATACAGGGCCGTTTGATTGCGCGGGTCGAGCGCCACCGCTTTGTTGAGCGTCTCCAGCGCCTCGGGGATTTTCTTTTCCTGCAGAAGTAGAAAGCCTCTGGTCGCCATGAACTGCGAATCATTCGGATTCGCCTGAATCTGTTTGTCCAGCAACTGATGGGCTTCCGTCAATTTGCCGTCGGCAAGCATGATTTCGAGGAGCTGCTGCTGCACTCGCCGATCAGTAGCGACCGGTTTTAAAATCTCCAGGGCTTTGGCGTATTTCTTCTGCGAAGTGAAAAACGCCGCCGCCTTTCGTTCGACCTCGAGCGCGGCGGCATCATTCTTGACCTTCAGGCGCGACAGCCCGTCGAGATAGGCCTTTTCCGCCAGATCCGATTTACCGAATCGAAAATAGTAATCGCCCAACAGGATGCTGGGATCTGCGATATCCTTCCACTGGTCCCTGGCGGCGAATTGCTGCAGCAATTTTTCACCGGCAGGGAAATCATTGGCATAGGTGGCGATATCGGCCAGATAGGCATAGGCGAACCGGTCATCGGGCCATTTCGCCACAATCGCCGTGAAGGTCTCGCGAGATTGCGCGGCGAAGACTTTGGCCTCCGCCGATTTGGATTTGTTTTCGAGATGCTGCGCCACTTGCCATTGCGCGGCACCGAACGCCAGCTGCGCGCCCAGCGAATCCGCATTTTGCGTCGCCGTGAGCTTTCGCGACTCCAGGGCTTTGGTCGGATCTCCGTAATTCAATTCCCAGGCCGTCCGCTGTTCGGTCAACCACGCATTGCCCGGATTGACGTTCAATCCCGCGTCGATGAATCGCTTGGCCTCCTCCGGCTTCTTCAACTGATAGTTGCACTCGATCAACCCCCGATACGCCTCGATGTTTTCGCTCTGCTTTTGCAGGGCCATCTGGTATTTGCCCGCCGCTTCTTCATACAGATGTTCTTCTTTCAGCACATCCCCGTAGCACAGCCAACTTCTGGCAAACTGCTCGCGGGTCTTGACGAGTTCGCGAGCCACTTCTTCCGCCGCCTTCAATTCCCCTTTCACCAACGCAAGCCGATACTTGTAGATCAATCCACCGGCTTCATCGTAGTCCTTCACCGCCAGCCGATTGGCATACTTCTCGGCGATATCATATTTGCCCTCCTGGAGCGCGGTCCCGAAACGAAGGTCCATGATGCGACCGTTTTCCGGGTCCGCCTTTTCCGCGGCGTCCAGGTGAGTCATCGCGGCGACTTTGTCATTCTGATTCAGGTAAAATTCGTAGAGGCTCAACTCGCGATCGAGTGGATTCTTGATGGCACCCAATGCCTTCAGGGTCAGGGCGATCACTTTCTCTTGATTCTTCTCAATTTGAGCCTGGACAATTTGCAGCGAGACATTGTCCGGTTCCTTCACCAACGCTTCTTCCGCGATCTTGGTGGCCAGATCCTTTTTATCCTGGCTCATGTAAATCTGCACCAGGGTGCGAACGACATCGACCTCCGAAGGATTGGTTTTTCGAAGTGCCTCATACAACCGGATGGCATCGTCAATCTTGCGGGCGGCGATGTAGACGGGGATCTTCGCCCGCATTTCCTGCGGGGTGGTTTCCGGCATGCTCTCGATCACCTTGGCGATGTCCGCCTGCGAAATCGAGGTGGGTTCGATCAGATACAGCGCCATCTCAAGCTTGGGGGTGTTTCCATCCGTGGGAAACGCCCGCTTGAATTCCCGCAACTGCTCGCGAGCCAGATCACCGTCGTGATTGGCGATCAACAGTCGGATCAGCATGACGCGCGCGGGAATGAAACTCGGCACCCCGGTGACAATGTCCCACAACCGTTGCTTGGCCAATCCGGACTGATTGCTGTCGACGTAGGCGGTGGCCACCAGATATTCCAATTCCCAATCGTGCTCGTTCCGGGCCGTGTGCAACTGCTTCCACAATTCGCGGGCTTTTTCAAAATCGGGGATCGCCTCGATCGCACCCTTTTGCCCCCCTTTCATCAACGAAATTTTTCCCTTCAGTTTCAACGTCGCGGGGCGCATGTTGGGATCCGCCTCGGCTCGTTCCATGACCTTGGCGTAATTATCGTCGACTTCCTTGGCCAGAGCGGTTCGCTGATCGACATCGGAGATCGCCCCGTAGGATTCGATCATGTAGTTCGTCAGATCGATGAAGGTCTGGAGCTCGATCAGCAATTTGGACTTGTAGCTGAGAACCCCCTGCTCGCCCGGATCGGTGATCGGTTTCTGGAGCAACGCAATCGCTTCCGCACGCTTCAGAGGGTCGCTGTGAATGAGCGCGGCCAGCGTGAGGCGGGCGGTTTGATCGTTCGGTTTCAGGGCGCACAAATCCCGGAGCACTTTCTCCGCCTGAACCGGGTTTTTGTTTCTCAATAGATACTGGGCGTAGCTCACGTAGACTTCAGTGCAGGCCGGATCGGTGCTGGCAACGCCGGCGCGGGCTCCTTCGAGCACGTCTTTCATCTGTTTGACGTACTCCTGCTTGTCGGCCTTGTTTTCGTCATCGGGCGAGTCGCCGATGGCATCGCTCACGGCGCGAAGCACCTGATAAAATCGCAGGGCCAGCACCGCATTGTCAGGTTGAACGTGCGTGACCTCCAGGAACATGCTATACGCCTGCCGTTCCAGTTTACCGGCTTCCTTGACGTCACCGCGCGTCCGCAGCTCGCGGGCCTGGCGCACATAGGCATTGCCCAGGTAGTACGGAATGTCGGGATTGATTCTCGCCTCAATCTGCTTTTTCTGAAGTGCCTTTTGAGCTTCCACCTTTTTCGGACCTTCGCTCAACTGCGCGACGGCGGCAACTTCCGCCTTGTTCGACTCAGAGAACTGCATCGCCTTCTCCGTCTCCACTTTCAGCAGCTTGGCGAGTTCCTGGGCATTGTCCTGGATGACGGCCTCGGGCGTCACGATCTCCGCCATCCAACCGGCAATCACCGAGATGTGAAGGTACGCCTTCGCGCGGGTGTTCAAAGTCGCATTGCGGCTTTTTTCCACTTCATCCTTCGCGTCGTTGGTGGGCAGCTTGAGAATTTTCAAGGAAATTTCGTGGAGGCGATTGATGGACCGCGGATCGAGGAAAAACTCGACGATCTCGATTTCCGATTGCAGCATTCGCTGCAACGCTTCGCGATGGGTGGGGTTCGCCTGCAGCACCCCATCCCACACCGCGCGATCCTGCCCGAGAAAGACCCGGTCGGTGCGGGCCAGTTGATGAAGCACATCGCCGTATTTCACGCGCGCATCGAGGTTCTTCGGATCGGCGACCACGGCGATCTTGTAGTTGGCCTCGGCGTCGACGTAGTTGCCCTCGCGGATGTTTCCTTCCGCCAGCGCGATGAATTTCTTCGGATCCTTTTTGAACAGGAAGGCTTTGGCGACCGTGATCGAGCCCAGAACGCCGATGATGACCACCAGAATGATACCGACCGCTTTGATATTGACGCGACGCTGAGCCATTCAACCACCTCTGGGAGCAGCCCCGAAAGGGAGGCTCCCTTAAATATTAATTTCCAACGCACCGATCAACGATTGGGCAAAGCCGCCCAATTTGGAAAGCACTTCTCGATGTCCGGCAACGCGGCGGTGAGGAATTCCTGCATCGCCTCGGCCGATTTCTCGCGATCCACATCCTGAATCATCAATTCGATCTTGGCGTAATAACCGTATTTTTCCCAGAGGTTCTGCAGCGCGATGCGGACGCGCTTCGGGTCGCTGGTATACCCGCCGTTCACATGAAAAAAGTAGCCCACGTTACGCCTGATTTTTGCCGTGGCGGCCTGATCGTCGAAGCTGATGTAGCGGACATCCAAATTCCCGTCCGGGCTTTGCTTGTCCTTCAAATCCCAGCGTTCGGTGATGCTTTCCGTCGGTTCATAACCGTCCGCCGTGTAGCAGCGCTCGGGAATGTGGGCCACCGTATCGGCCTTCCCCGTATAGTACGTCACGGCGAAGTTGATGATCGCGCGATCCAGACGGCCTCTATACTTGTCGCGCAGCTTGGCGAGAATCGTCATCCGCTCGTGATTGTCTTTCCCCTCGAACGAGGCCACATCCGATTTTTCCACGACGGCGGTGTTGAGATAATACCGCATCACATATTGGTCCGTCGCGAGTTCCTGCTGAATGTCATCCGTCAATTGATCCTTGGAAACGCAGACCCACGAGCCGAACTTCGTCGGAAAAGTCATGGGGATTGTGTCCAACGAGTGGGCGAGCGGCACGGACAGTTTTTTAAAGTGCAACTGCATGAACTGCGTGGCGGCGTTCAGCCCCACCGCCGCCAGCAAGAGCACGGCGAAGGCGACCAGAAAACTGGGTTGGCGAAAGAGGCCAATCGCCGCTTTTTTGAAGATGGCTTTGGGATCTTGAGTGTTCATCGTGCCTCCGGCAATTCGGTGATTTTAACGGTGGGATTCAGCGGTTTGATCGCGGCGGCGGGTGCCATCGCGACAACCGGGCGCTTGGTCGGAGCGGCCGCATTCGTCGCGACCGGTGCGACGACGCCCGCCCGCGCAGGTACAACGGCGACGGCAGGTTTGGCATTCGCGGGAAGCGGTGCCGCACCTGCTGGCCTGGCAACCGCGCCTACCGACGGCTTCAACGCGGCTCGAGGCAGGGCAACCGCGGCGGAGACGGCGGGCTTCTGGCCTGCCAAAACTCCCGCAGCCGGCACTCCCACCGAACGAGCGACGCCCGGTGTGCCCGCAGTAGACGGCCTTGGAACAACCTTCACCGCCGGCATTTTCACCGGAGCGGTTGGCGGCATCCCGGCGACTTTCGCAGACGTCGAGGGTGCGACCGCCCATTTAGCAACGACCTGTGCCGTCGATGTTTCCGCCAAACCGTTTCGCGGGGTCGTCCATTCCACAGGCTTGGTCGGCGTGAGCACCGACACACGCTTTCGCCGTGCCTCACGCTCATCCACCACCTCGACAAACACCACGTCCAGCAACCAGCCCACGAACAGGATCATGAAGAATCCCGGCACGAGCATCACGATCCCGACGAATTGGTGCGCAAACCCTTCGGACAGTTCCTGACTCCAATAGTGGTCCAGAAATCCCTGTCCGGTCACGCGCATCACGTTACAGAAGATGGCGATGGGAATCGCGGAGAACGTCACGATGATTTTCTGCCAGAGCGGCCTTGCCGACAAAAACGCGATTGCCGCCGCCACGGAGATAAACGTCATCAGCGACCGCAACCCCGCGCAGGCCTCGGCGACGTTCAAGGTTCGCCAGACATTGCCCTTGGCATTGATGATGATCTTCGTGCCGAAGCTGTGCGCCTCGACATTGGTAAGGCTCAAAACATGCACCGCCACCTTGGCCGCCAGATGCTGCAAAGGGGATGCGACATAGCTATAGACGAGTTCCGGCCAAGGGATGGCGCAGATCAGGAAGACGATCGGGAACCAGGCGATTTTCATCACCTGCCAGCCGCATAAAAACGTCACCACCCCAAAGAGGGCGACGATCATCCCAAAGTCTTTGACGAAATCATTCTGACCGGGATAGATGCCGTAGGCGAAGAGCAGGATGCCAAAAAGCAGGATGCCCAATCCGGTCCAGGCGGTGTAAGTTCGGGTTTCGAGCAGTTCTTCGCGGTGGACGATGAGATAATAAATGCCGATCAACGGCACGCAGACCGCATGTCGCCAGTTCGGTTCGCCGTTGATTGGATTGGTCTTCAACCAGAGGCGGAGGAGGTTGAATCGAAACGTCGCCGCCATCAATACCGCGACGGTCACGATCTTCAACCAAGAAACTGCGCTAAACCCATAGAACATCGCCTCCGGCTCGTTCTCGACGGCCATCAGGGGATTGCGATAATCGAGCATGGCTTGCTGCGTCATAATCGGAGCTCGCTGTTTCGGTCTAATAAAATCGACACCCACCAACGGCCCGGTGCCCTGTCGGTGACAAACTCAACCCCGAATATCTTATATTGACATCGGTTGCAAATCAGTGCGGCTTTTGAATTCAATGCTGCCCGCTGTCGATCGCCGCACCCATCATCTTCACAAATGGCGACGGATCGAAGACTCGTAATACGCAGGAACCTGCGGACCGGTTCTATGAAGAATCAGGGGATTTTTAGCATATCCTCACCCGATGCTCCCTGCCCGGTCACCTTTCGGAGAAGGATATAGTAACAGTTTAGCACGCCTCATAATTCCATGCAAAATTTTGATGATGCAGGTGAACTCGGCGGCAGGGGACCGCCGCTCTCCAAAGGGGGAAGGGGACCTGAACAAAACCGGCGGATCGGAAGCTTCTTGCCTCCGATCCGCCGTTTTTAAATCACGATCTCTGGCTGAACAAACTTACCGCGTTCGGCTGTTGTTATTGCCGGTCGTGGTCGGATCCCGATAGAAATTGCGGTCATATAGGAACCCAAATCCATAGGTGATTCGGAACCCGTTACGCACCGCCGCGAGGAACGGGGCCAGGGCGTTGGTGCCGACTTGCACAATGTCATAGGGCTTGAGGAAAAAGTCCGGCTGTTTGCCTTCAAACACCTTGACCAGATTCACCCGCACAAACACCTCGTGATCGCGACCGATTCGGCGGATGATGTCCGTCCGTTCCGGGATGGCGATTTCATCCAGCATACCTGCCGAGATGACCGCCTGTTTCAGGGTGATCTGCCGACCGGTCAGACTGTACACCCCGACGCGAGCCACATGCCCGCCCATGTAGAATTCGCCCGCTTCCGGATTCGGCACGGTTACCGTGTCCTGCGGTTTAATGACGATGTTGTACTTCAAATCGCCATTCAGCAGCAGACGCAACGGCACCTTGATGATCGTCGACTGATCGTCCGGCAGAGGAGCATTGAACTCGAAATTCTTGCTGCCTTCTTTGGGCACCACGGCCGTGGGGGTCGTTCCCGCAGGCGTTTCAGCCTTCGGATCCAACGCTTGGCCACCGTTGACGAATACAGTCGGCTTGTCATCGCCGGTCTTGGTGGCCCCTTCCAACGTGCCATCGCCCTTCGGCGTGGTGGTGGCGGGTTCGGTCTTCTCAGCGGGGGTCAGCCCGTTTTCCACCTTCGACTTCGGTTCAAGCAATCCCGGACCTCCCGGGGTGTTCTTCATGGGAACGGCGGGTGTGGAGGAGGGTTGAGAAGTGGGTGCCCGATTCGCCGGGTTCGGACGAATCACATAGAGATATTCGATCTGCGGCACGACCACGTCGCCGGCCAGCACCAGGGCATCCAGCACGCGGAAATCGCTTTGCACGATCGCGTACTGTCCTGCCCGAGCCACCGCACCGCGAACCTGGAACGTGCGCTGGCGGGCTTCCACCACCGTCACCGAGACCTGCGCATCTTTGACGATGCCGGCATCTTTGTATTTCTGGGCGATGGCGCCGTCGAGCTGATGTTCCGTCAATCCTGCCGCCGGAACCTGCCCGATCAACGGAAGGCTGATGTTGCCACTCTCGCTCACGCGGGTGGTTTTGACGGTTTCAACGCCGGGAGTCACATCCGTCAGCGAAATGCTCAACAGATCGTTGCGCCCAATCACATAGTCGACCGAATCAATTTTCAGATCGTCGGCCACCACGTTCCGGGCCAGCGCGAAATCTTCATTGGGCTCATCCAGCCCGCTCAATTTATCCAGGATTTGCATCCGGTTCTGATTGTGCGACAAGCGCATCATCTCGCCGGGATTCAGGAAGCTTTTCCCGAACGAATCCTCCGGGCCGGCATCCTGGCAGCCGTAAAGCCCCCCAAAAGCCAGCAGTAAAGCACCGAGCACGGGTTTGCGTAATAACGATGTAATGGCCCCGAGTCGCAAGGGAGCGCTCCTTTCAAAGAGTGTATTTCTGCTCAATGTACGGCTCGCTTGGGGTTTTTCCAACCTAAATCCAAGCGTTACCAACAATTCCCGCCTCCGCAAGCGTGCGTCGGACAGGCATACTCGTCCTACTCAAATCGCCCGGATTAAACCGGACCATGAGAATATTCTTCCCAAGTTCTCACTTGCCGGGTTATCAGACCTTCAAATCATCTTGCGGATGAAACGATTCAGGTCATCGTTTGCAAATTTATTCGTAGCATGGGCTACCAGTCCATGTTTTTAATTCAAAACCATGGGCTGGTAGTCCATGCTATGTAGAAGATTGCAAGCCCTCGGCACGAACCATCATAAACCAACCCATCTCTATTTTGCAAAGCACGGTGTTTTAAACATTATTGATTGGAGTTGGCATGGGCGTCGCGACCGCGTATTCCTTCAGCTGGAAAGCACGGGCGAGACACCCATGCCGACTTAGGAACGGGCTCGAAATAACTTCCGCATGAGGGTCGGGTGCCACAGGTCGCGGTACTCCGAGACCTGTGCCGGATTGGCCGAAAGACACAGGTCTGCTCCGAAAATGAACCTCGCGGATCGCGTACCGGCGTTGGATCTCGGTTCAGCCTGCCGTCCAAGGGCACAAGGTGTTGGCCGGCTCACGCGGCCGGCTTCAGTTCGACCTTGTAGCCGAGGCGTTC
>JANXVV010000115.1 GCA_025351525.1 Humisphaera sp.
TTCACCCACCGTCTACGCCGATCACTTCCGGGGCACCCGCATTCTTGTCACCGGCGGCGCGGGTTTCATAGGTTCGCATCTTGCACAGGCTCTCGTTCAATTGGGTTCCACCGTCGCCACTCTGGATGATCTGAGCGGAGGGTGTCGGGAGAATGTGGCCGCGATCGGGGATGCGGAATTCATCGAAGGCTCATTGCTGGATCGCCCCGCTTTAGCGCGGGCCATGCGGGGATGCCGGTATGTGTTTCATCAGGCCGCCCTGGGGTCGGTGCCCGCCAGCGTTGAAAAGCCCCGGGCGTTTCACGAGGTGAATTCGACCGGGACGCTGAATGTTCTCGAGGCGGCGAAGGAGGCGGGAGTTCAGCGCATCATGTTCGCGGCCAGTTCCAGCGTCTATGGTAATCATCCGGTGCCGTGGGTGGAGACGATGGCCGTCCGGCCGCAAAGCCCCTACGCGGCCACCAAGGCGGCGGGCGAAGCGCTTCTGCGGGCGTACAGCGAAAGTTTCGGCATCGATACCGTCTCACTCCGCTACTTCAACATCTTCGGACCCCGGCAGAATCCGAACAGCGCCTATGCGGCGGTGATCGCCTCCTTTGCCAAGGCGCTTCTGACGGGTCAACGGCCCGTGATTTATGGCGATGGCACGCAGTCGCGGGATTTCACGTTTGTCGATAATGCGGTGCACGCAAATCTACTGGCGGCGAGTTGTAAATCACCGCTGCAGGGGGAAGTGATCAATGTCGGTTGTGGGCACGCGGTCACGGTGAACGAACTGGCAGCGACGATGGCGGAGGCGATGGGACGACCGGAATTGACGGCTGTTCATCAGGCGAAGCGGGTGGGGGATTTGGCGCATTCTTATGCCGATTTGAGGAATGCGCGGGAGTGGCTGGGGTATGAGCCTCGCGTGGATTTTCAGGACGGTTTGCGGCGGACGATAGAGTGGTACGGCGGAAGGTTGGTTTAAGGGTTCGGAGATTGACGCGGAATCCGGGTCGTCGCCTGAGGCTCCGATCCCGGCGTGAGGAGTGCATTCTCTTTCAATTGAATTCAAAATCATGACAGTGGTCGAGGAATTACGTTCAGTTTTGCCGCGCGATCGGGTGCTCAGCGATCCGGCGGAATTGTTCGTCTATGAATTTGACGGGTTCACCATCGCCCGGGCCCGGCCGGCCGCAGTGGTGTTTCCTTCGACGACCGAAGAAGTTTCGGCGGTCGTGAAAATTCTGGCGAAGCACGGGGTGCAGATCGTCCCGCGCGGATCGGGCACCGGGTTGGCCGGGGGATGCGTGGCGTTTGCAGATGGAGTCATTGTTTCCACCGTGAAGATGAATCGCATCCTGAAGATCGATCTTGAAAATCGGGTGGCCCATGTGGAGGCGGGTGTGCGGAACACGGCTCTGTCCGAAGAGGTGGCCGCCCTTCCCGGCGGCGCGGTGTACCACTTCGCGCCGGACCCCTCCAGCCAGCGGGCCAGCACGATCGGCGGGAACGCCGCCACCAACGCCGGGGGGATTCACACTCTCAAGGATTTCGTTACCAGCAATCATGTGCTCGGCATCGAGATGGTGTTGAGCGATGGCTCAATCTTGAACTGCGGCGGGCAGAACGGCTGCTGCGAAGACGGCCCCTTCGATCTCCCCGGCCTGATCTGCGGCAGCGAGGGCACGCTCGGAATCATCACGAAACTCTGGGTGCGATTGGTGCCGAAGGCCACCGATTTCCGCACCATGGTCGCCACCTTCACCACCACCGCCGATGCCTGCGACGCGGTCAGTGACATCATCGCCGCCGGAATGCTGCCGGCCGCGATGGAGATGATGGACGGGGCGATGGTGCGCGCGGTGGAGGATGCGTTTCATTTTGGTTTTTCGAAAGAGGCGCAGGCAGTGCTGCTGATCGAGCTGGATGGAATCGGCCCACTTCTCGAATGGGAAATGTCGAAAGTAACGGCCATTTGCGAAACGCGAAACGCGGCGAAGGTGGAGCAGTCGAGCGATCCTTCCCGCCGTGCGGCGTTGTGGAAAGCCCGCAAGAGCGCCTTTGGGGCGCTCGGTCGAATCAGCCATAGCTATTGCACACAGGATGCCTGCGTTCCGCGCAGCAACCTGGCGGAGGTCTTGAAGCGCATCGCCGAGATCGGCCTTGAGCATGGTCTGCAAATCCCCAGCGCCTTCCACGCCGGCGACGGCAACATCCACCCGATCTTCCTGTACGATGATGCGGATGATTCGCAGGTGCAGAACACGCTTCACGCCGCCGAAAAAGTGCTGAAGTACTGCATCGAGATCGGCGGCACGGTCACCGGTGAACACGGGGTCGGCGTGGAAAAACTGCATCTGATGCCGTACCTGTTTGACCGCGCGACGATGGATCAGTTTCAGCGGATCAAGTCGGCGTTCGACCCGCAACAGCAGATCAACGCGGGGAAGTTATTGCCGTCGGATAAGGTTCAGGTGCAACTGCTTAAGCCCGGCCGGCATGTGCCGCAGTGATATTATCTAGAGCAGGATGGAGACCGCTAGAGCGACCCGATGGCCTTCCACGCGCGTAGGGATTATCATCGAATGATCGGAACGATTGCATGAGCCGAACCCTGTCCCATCCCCCCGCCGTCCGCCTCGACGATATCCAGCATTTTGTGTTGGAGGAAGCGAGTTGGGCGTTGTACGAAAAGCTCCTGCGCGACATCGGCGAGCGTCCGATCCGAGTGACGTATGATGAGGGGACAATGGAGATCATGTCCCCATTGCCGGAACACGAACGTCCTAAGAAACTGATCGGGCAGTTGATCGAAACTCTCACCTTTGAACTTGAAATACCCAGGGCATCGCTCGGTTCAACGACCTTTCGATACCGCGAGAAGTCCAAGGGTTTTGAGCCGGATGAGTGCTACTACTTTCACGACGAACAAAAAATGCGGGGAAAAAATCGACTGGATCTGAAGAAAGACCCCCCGCCGGAACTGGTGGTGGAAATCGACATCGCCTCGCGCTCCGTCCCCCGCGAGCCGATCTACGCGGCACTGGGCGTCCCGGAAATCTGGCGCTGCAAAGCGCGTCGGGTGGACTGCCTCCACTTGATCGACGGCGAATACAAAACCCGAAAAATGAGCCTCGCCTTCCCCTTCCTGGAACCCGCGCTCCTCCAGCGTTTCATCGAAAAAGCCGCCGTGGACGGTGAGACAGCCATGCTGCGGCAGTTCGTGGCCTGGGTGAGAAAAAACAAATGGGCGTGACGCGTTAGCGGGTTCCTGAGATAAACTTCTCGAGGATAATTTTTTGGCCGATAGCCGATGGAACGAAAAGAAGGCACTGCGTAACATCCCCTAGGTTTGGAATGTCACACAACCGCCGGTACACTCAAAGTTAATGGCGTCGAACGATGCGGATTACTGGCTGGACTTGGCGCGGTACGATCTACGTGCTTCTGCGGCGATGCTAAGGGCGAAACAGCGGCTGTATGTGGGATTTCTTTGTCATTTAGCAATTGAGAAGACGCGCAAGGCGTGCTGGGCATCGGTGAAGAAATGCACTCCGCCATTTACGCATGACTTGTCACTTCTCGCCGAGCGAACCGGACTTTTAGCGATGCTGGACGAGAGGTCTCTTACCGTTTTGGATTTTCTGGAGCCGCTGCATATTGATGGGCGCTACCCCACGGATAAAGCCCGATTGCTGCGAATGCTGACGTCCGCCAAATGTGCCTTGCTTATGACCGAAACCCGGAGATTGCACCTGTGGATAAAAAACAAGCTGCCCAAAAAGTGAAGCAATTCGCCGAGATCGTGCGCACTCATCTTCCGGTGTGCGACGTACTACTCTACGGCTCTTACGCCACAGGCCACGCGCGGCAATACAGCGACATCGACGTGGCGGTGGTCGTGGATGAATACACCGGAAATTTGCTCGGCATGAAAGCCCTGCTATTCAGGCTCCGCCGAGAGATTGACGTGCGCATCGAGCCTTTGCTGCTGGAGCGAAAGCATGACCCCGCCCATTTCCTCGATGAAATCGTGCGGACAGGAAAAATGATCGCCTCGTATTCGTGAATTAAAGACCAACTCGCACGATCTTGCATTCGAAGCAAATTTTCACGGCAGCCGAATGAAGCGGGCGAGTCAATCCATCACACTCGTGCTCATCGCCTCGACGTCGATCCTTCAAGGATGCGATGACTCGTCGGGCAATACACGCCGCGATAACTTCAACGACGAATACTGGCCGGCACCCTCGCACTTGCTTTCCGACGGACAATATAACTCCACCACACGACCGGCCATGGTGGCGCTCACGGCGGAGGCACCTGACTTTTGCAACGCCTCACTTCCATCCCCCGTTCCAACTGGCAGTCAACCGTCGAGTCGCGGGGCTTTCACTTTGACACACTCGAAGGCCAACCCTATTGGGATGAAAGCGCGTACTACCAATTCACCTCCGCAAAAATCGATGAACTGGAACGCGCGACCTACGAGTTGGATCGCATGGGTCTGGAAGCCGTGCCGCACGTCATCGACGAACGCCGCTCCGGGCTATTCGGCATCCCCGAAGCGTTCGCCGACTGGGTCGCCAATAGTTGGGAGACGGATGATCTGACGATCGTCATCGCCGCCGTATTGATCGGCGTCAGCCTGCTCGTCGCGCACATCGTCGCGGCGTAAAGAAAGTGCCCCGTTGCCCGCCGCGCAGTTTGCGATGCTCAGACGGCCTCTCGTCAAACACGCTTCCCCTTGGACACCTCTCGAAACCATCCGGCTGGCCGCCCAAGTTGGAACATTAAACGTCCGATGAAGGATGGATCATTCGGAACTGCCGTCGCCTTCTTGACAGCGCATCGGTCTACCCTAAAATACATTTTTCCGTCGCGGCCATGGCGGAATTGGCAGACGCGCTAGATTCAGGTTCTAGTACTCGCAAGGGTGTGCAGGTTCAACTCCTGTTGGCCGCATCTACTAAAAAGCCCGTAAATCGCTGTAAAACAGTGGTCTACGGGCTTTTTTTTGCTTCATTCGGCATGGAATAATCCGGTTGTTTGCCCCTGTTCGTCTTCGATTGACGTTGCGCGGTAGTCGTACGCCAACGCCCAAACAAGTCCAACAAAAAAACCCTACTTTCGCAGGGTTTGGTGATGGGCGATAAAGGGCTCGAACCTTCGACCTCACGGGTGTGATCCGTGCGCTCTAGCCAACTGAGCTAATCGCCCGCATATTCGGACAGTCTCACTTTACAAACGCCCGACGCCAAAATCAAGCACCTGTGAAACTCATTTTTGAGTCGCCGTGAGATTCCGCTGTACGATCTGTGCATTGCGCTGCAGCACGGGTAGCTTGACGCGCTTCATGGCGCTGCCGCGGAGAGTGGTCGAGTAAGCGGTCTGCTGCCAACTCAACACCTCGCGGAGATCGAGGGTGCCGGTCGGGAAGCGCGGGTAGAACGCAGGATCCGTCGCGGCGACGGCTTTGTGATTCCACGGGCAGACGTCCTGGCAGATGTCGCAGCCGTAGAGCCATTCGCCGATTTTGGCGTGAAATTCTTCCGCAATCGGTGCGGGATGTTCGATGGTGAGGTACGAGATGCAACGTCGTGCATCGAGTTGATAGGGAGCGGTGATCGCCCCGGTCGGGCAGGCATCGAGGCAGCGACGACAGGTGCCGCAACGGTCCACCGCGGGTTCATCGGGCGGGAGAGAAACGGTGGTGATGATCTCGCCGAGCAACAGCCATGAGCCGATGTGCGGATGGATGGTGCAGGTGTTTTTGCCGATCCAACCGACGCCGGCTCGTGCGGCCACATCCTTTTCCATCACCGGCGCGGTATCGACGCACGGGCGCGTGACAGCACCGGGGACAGCGCTGCGAATCCAATCGGACAGAGTCCACAGTCGTTCCTGAATCAGCTTGTGATAATCGCGTCCGAGCGCGTACCGGGCGATACGGCCATGATGCTAGGCCTCGTCGGGCGGCACGGGTTGCAGTGGGAAGTAATAGTTGATCGCCACGCAAATCACGCTGGCGGCATCGGGGACATAAACGCGCGGGTCGGTGCGTTCCTCAAATCGGCGGGTGAGATACGCCATCGAACCGGCCTGGCCGTCATCGAGCCATTGCCGCAGATAATCGCGATAGCGCGACGGTTCGGCGGCGGAGATGCCGACGAGATCGAAACCGAGCGCACGAGCCCGTTGCCTGATCTCGGCGGCTAGTTGATGGGGATCGGGTTGGATAAGGAGATCGGGCAATTGAAATCATCCTACCGCGATTTTTTAGCGGTTGTGCCGGAGGCACGCATTTTTTTCGGGACGGGAAAAACGCGTGCCTTCGGCACAGCAGCTAAAATGAATTCGGCATGACCTCACAGTGCCGCCGTGCGGCCCAACCGGTTGGACACTTTTCTCAGCAGCCGCGCGATCGGCAACCGATATCGAATCTGCCACGGCAGCGCGGGATACGGTTTCTCGTCCGTCAGCGAAGGGGATTCCCCCAGACATTGTTTCAGTGTTTTTTCGTATTCCCACATCGGCATCCATTCCTCGCCGTAGTTGACGGTGTGTTTGGCGACGACATTGGTGTCCATCAGCCGAAAACCCCGCTCGGGCATCCGAAGCAGCGTCTGCCCATAGGCGGCTTTGCTGGCATTGCTGACGCGATAGAACATCGAGTCGATCGTAAGCAGGGAACCGAGCTGCACGCCATACCCGCCGCCGGCCAGTTTGCCATCGCGCCAGGCTTCGTAGCTGTGCGCGAAACCCATTTTATTCAGCGCGGTGTAGCCCTGAATCAGCTCTTCGGTGATGAACGTTTTACCCTCGCGGGCGGTGTCCGCACAGGCGCGGATCACTTCCTCGAAGGCGGTGTCGTAGCGAATCTCGAATTTGGTGGAAAGAACGTATCGCCTCTGGCTCTTGGAGATTCCGATCTTGTCGAGCCGTTGCACCCCGCGATGCGTCCCGCGCACCCAACCGACCGCGCCGTCGTTGCCGTTGATCCAGAACGGCATCTCGGCGTTGGCGTAGTGCCAAAGGATATCGATCGGATCCGCCGTCACTTCTGCGGGAGATTGTGTGGAATTGGGCGGCATGTTCATTAGGTCATCATCGAAACTTCCAGGCCGGTTCGTGATCGGTTTTTAAAAAACATTTTCTCGTACTGACTCTTAAAGTTCACGCGTAGCATGTGCTACCAGCCCAAATTTTTTGTTTTCAACACAAGAGAAACATGGGCTGGTAGCCCATACTACAGGCGACTCTACCCTCTTATTTTCCTTTTCCGTGCTGCTCTTCCCGCCACTTGGCGGATTTTGCCAACGCCAATGTCACGCCCTCTTTCTCGAGCCAATCGACATGACCGTCCACGTAAAGAACCCACGCTCCGTCCCCCTTTTCAAACTCCGCCGTGTCGTAGGCGATGGCGATGTCCGCCGGCATCGCGTTGGACATGCCTTTCGCATACAGATAACTGTAATCTCCTTCCGCCTTGCCGTCCCCGAAAGGGGATTTAAACAGTTCTGGTTTCAGATTCTGCGTCTTGATCAGCGTTGCGAAATCCGGCGGCAGTTTACCCTGATGCTCAGCGGCGTATAGAACCATCCCGTCGCCAATTCCCTTTAGATTCGACTCACCGCGCGCCCGATCCGCCGTGCTTTTGGCGGTGCCTAAAGTGGGTAAGGCGATTGCCACCCAGAGCGGCACCGAATCGACCCACGTCATGGGCGAAAGCAGCGGGTTGGCGACGGACCGGGTGCGGAGGATTCCATCCGGCGTGAGCTTCACCGCAAATGCCTCGGTGCCGACGTAAGTCAGCAACCGTTGCATTGAGGGGAGCAGTGTTGCGCTTGCGATGTGCAGATTGCCGGAGGTCTCGCCCACGATCGAATCGTGCATCGCCGAAACGAACGGCAGCAGAAGCGGATAGACGCCGCGCACCAATTCCGGGGCGGACAGATAGACCCATGGCCCACCCTCGCCGATGCGCGCTTTCGCTTCGACAAACGGCGAATGATCCAGCACGCTTCTCGGCAACTTCAACTGTCGAATCGCATCCTCCACCACCTGCGGATAGAGCGCGACGATCAGCTTTTTATCCGCGACGCCCCACGCCGGATTGAGAAAATTAAAGCCTCGGCCGGCGTCGATGTATTGGATCGTCGCGCCATTCATTTCATATGAGCCGACGGTCACGCGCTCGTCGACATTGAACTGCGTCAGCAGCAGCTGCTTGACCAGCGTGAGCGTGCGGCCAAGGGTGTCGACATCTTTCACATCGACGACGAGGGTCAATCCCGTCAGCAAAATGCCACCGGTCGATGCCGCCTCATACAGCACCCATTGATCGCCGAGCGGTGCCAGAAGATTCTTCACCGGCACGCCGAACCCGGCGGCGGTGTCCTCGATCATACCGAAGGTTTTCTCACCGTCCTCACCCCCGACGGCGATGCTCGCCGACTTGATCTGCGTGTAGACCTTCAGCAGATCCACGCGAAACGCCATCGCCATCGCCGCATCCTCGGGGATGCTTTTGAGCATCGCCTCATCCACCGGCGGCCCGATCAGCGACGCCATCAAGCCATGCGGCGGACCCTCGGTGCGGAGCAGGGATTGCGTGATGAACTGTGAATCCCGCAATGTGGTTTTCTCGCCAAGCGATTGAACGTTGTCGAGCCCCAACTCGCTGCTGATCTTCAACCAGTTTTGCGTGAGCAGGCGAAGCCCGTCATCGTTGCTGGTTTTGATCAGCAATTGCACGAGGCTCATCGATTTTTTCAGATCGACGTAGGTGGTGAGCAGAGACTCGCCGGGCAGCTTGCTTAGGCAATCGACAAAACCCGGCGCGTTTTTGAGGCTGAATTCCGGTTTGGCGGAGAGGGTGGGCAGGAATTTTTCGGCTCCGTCGCCGAAATAGAACACGAATGAATCGCCGATAAATCCCCAGGTGTAGTCCGGTTTTTCGCGGGTGGTTTTCATCCACAGCCACGAGTTTTCCAGCTTCATCATGTGGAGACGGTCGCCCAATCGTTCTTTAAGTTTGGCGTGAATCGGTTTAAAATGTTCCTCGAAATCGGCACGGCGAGCGCCGAGATTCAGAATCAGCACCGCCTGCGGAATCACCTCCCCATGGTCCGGCTTCAGATCGAGCAGCGCGAAACATCCCTCGCATTGCGCGACATCCGCCAGCAGATGCGGCAGATGCTCCGACAGCCGGGCTTCACCGGCACCCAGTTCATCGGGCATCGACAGCAACGCCCGTTGAATCAGTATTCGCCACGGTTGCATCAACCGCTCATCCGCCAGCATCCTGGCGGCCTGGGTTTCCTGCAGCGCCGCGTTGGGTGACCAACCGGTGTACATCCACGTCGACGCCGGAAGGCGATCCGACAGCGGTTGGGCACGGAGCGCCGGTGAAGCCGCAAAAATCACAAGGGCGAGAAGACATCGAACATTTCGCACGGCTTGGCCTTTCAGCGATTCACCTGTCAAACTGGCAATTCATCAATCTTTTTTTAGCGGCTGTGCCGAAGGCACGCGTTTTTTTGACCCGAAGG
>JANXVV010000123.1 GCA_025351525.1 Humisphaera sp.
AAGTGGATGAGAATCGACTTGCGGTGACCGGCGCGAGTCAGGGCGGCGGGATTTCCCTGGCGGTTGCGGCGTTGTCCGATCGACCGAAACTCGCGCTGCCTGACATGCCGTTCCTGTGCGATTTCAAGCGATCGATCGAGATCGCGCAGGCGGGGCCCTATCCGGAGATTCCATCGTTCCTGAAGCACTTCCCGCATCTGCACGATGACGCGATTCGCACGCTCAGCTATTTTGACTGCCTCAATCTCGCTCCGTGGATTAAGAGCCGTACGATCGTCAGCAACTGTTTGTGGGATGATGTCTGCCCACCGAGCACGATCTATGGCGCGTACAACCACATCGGCGCGGAAAAGCAGATGGAGGTTTATCCCTTTCACGGGCATGAGGTGCCTTACGATCACGCCGAGACGAAATTCAAGGCGATGGTGGAAGTGTTGAAACCCTGATTAAGCCTGATTACTTCAACGCCGTCTCCGGCCCCTGCACGTGAATCGACACTTCCGCGGAACGTCCCTCCCCGTTGACGGCGCGAATGCGGTGCGGGCCGGGGGTGGGTGCCCACCACGTTCGCCGTTCGCCGGGTTGCGGTGAATCATCGACGAACCACCAGATGCCGCCGGTATCGTTTGAGGCTTCCAGCAATACTTGCTGCTGCCCGGCCGACAGATCGGGGTTCAGAATGATCTGCTGATTTCGTTGCGGTGAAAACAGGATGAGGGATGAGGCACTTTTAGCCGCCATCACTTTGACGGCTTGAGGTCGCACGATTGCTAACCGTGGCGTGGCAACTGCCGGCCATCCCGCGCCGCCGGTGTCGAGGCTGGCGATCAATCGCAATGCGAGCGGGGCCGCCGCCTCTTGACCGACCAATGACGCCGCCCCTTCCCCGCCCGGGTTCCCGAGCCACACCACCACGGTGCGGCGAGGCGTGACCGCCGCGCACCATGCATCGCGATGACCACTGCTTGTCCCGGTTTTCCAGGCGACTTCCAGCGAGGCCGCCTCGGGTGAAACGGCGCGGGTTCGCGGCGAGGCGCTGAGGGCCGCCAACGATTGCCAGCACGGGTCGGCCCGCATCACTCGCCGTTCCGACACCGTCTCACCGGCAATGAATGACACCTTTCGCCAGAGGCCACCGCGCGCCAGGGTGGCGTATGCCTCGGCCAGTTCCAGCGGCGTGGCATCCGCGCCGCCGATCGCGAGTGACAGGCCGTAGACATGGCTGCCGCGCGCGAGGGTGTTGAATCCGAACGACTGCAACACGCCGACCGCCCGCTCCACACCCACCTGCCCCAGCAGCACCAGCGCCGGGATGTTGCGGCTTTCGGCCAGCGCATCGGCGGCGGGCATCGGCCCGCGAAACAGACGGTCGTAATTGCTCGGCGCATACCCCGGCCAGGCGGTGGGCGAATCGAGCAGCATCGACTTCGGAGAACAAATCCCGGCATCAAACGCGGCGGCATAAATGAAGGGTTTCAGGGTCGATCCGGTCGAGCGCGGGCAACGCGTCAAGTCCACGCCGCGTTTGGCATGAGGTGAATCGCCGGCTTGAAAGCTGATGGCCGCGAGGCACTGGCTGGTGTGGGTGTCCAGCACCACGATCGCGGCGGCGGTCACGCCGGAAGCGCGCAGCGATTGAACCTGAGCCTGCGCCAGATTTGTCGCCTGACGTTGGATTTCAAGATCGAGCGTGGTGCGAATGATCTGCCCGGCATACTGAGCGGCGATGACGTCGTAAGCCGGCATTGCATCGGGATCGGCATCCTGCGGAAGCGGATGCCACCGCGCGGCGATGGGTTCGGCGCTCGCCTCCGCGAACTGGGTTGCAGAGATCATCTCGCAGGACAGCATTCGCCGCAGCACGTGATCGCGGCGCGCGCCCGACGCTTCAGCATGACGATCAGGCCGCAGACGATTGGGGCTTTGCGGCAAGCCGGCCAGCAGCGCGGCCTCGGCCAGGCTGAGATCGCGGCAGGGCCGACCGAAGTATCGCCAACTCGCCGCCCCGGCTCCGATGAGATTGCCGCCGAACGGCGCGCGATTGAGATACTCGACGAGAATGTCCTCCTTCGTCGAATTCTTCTCCAACTGTCTGGCTCGAACCGCCTGCTCCCATTTGTTGAACAGGTTGCGCGATTTCGGCTCGCGAAGCCGTTGCAATTGCATCGTCAACGTGCTGCCCCCGCGACGAATCTGAAAATGCCGCACATCCTGCCACAGCGCCCCGACGGCGGATTTCCAGTCCACCCCGGCATGTTCGTAGAACCGACCATCTTCCACCGCCACGATCGCGTGAAGCAGATGCGGACTGATCTGATCGTGAGACAGCGGAACCCGCCATTGTCCATCCGCCGCCACCAGAGCGGCCATCGGCACGCCGTGACGATCTTCGAGGAAAGTGCCGTTGGACGGCGCGCGGTCGATCCCCACCGGATAGGGCGACCATGCAACGGCGGCGGTGAAAATAATGAAGGCGAACAGCGGAATCACGCAGATAATCACCATGCGTAGATTGAAGGCGCGGACATGTTTCGCAAGTTTGAAAAACCAGGTACATGAACGTCTCGCCTGAATCATTTCAGCAATCTTTCCAGTCCCCTCCCCCCATGTACTCATGGGGGGAGGGTTAGGGTGAGGGGTTTTTCTTGGGACTGGAAATGTGCCAAACTTTTCACAGGTGAGCGAAAGAAAAAAAGACCCCTCACCCTAACCCTCCCCCCGGAGTACCGGGGGGAGGGGATCGGAAGCCTTTCACGGTTGTATCTGCGCCACTGCGTTTACCTTTCGATCAACGACTTTCAGCATCTGCCCACCCCCCGAAATGCTGTGCGTGCCGATGTCGTACATGCACTCGCCGCGCACCGGCGGCACGATGAAAGTTCCCGGCGTGACGGCTCGGGCAAGATACGAAAACTGCCCGGCTCCCGCGCGATGCAACGCACCCATGACGATCAACCGATCATCGCGCACATCCAGTCGGCCGTGCGTGAAATTCGACGCCGATTGAATCGCCTTTCGATTCACCTGCCGTTTGTCGGCTGTCGTTTCAAGTCGCGCATTCTCGATTTCCAGACCTGCGGGCAACAGGTCGTCGATCACCACATTTTCCAACGCCGTCAATGACTCGATCGTCAGCTCGATCTGCACCAGATCACCGCTGCGAACCGTGCCGTTTGCGATCGGCTCGCCTCGGGCATCGAGATAGCGGCGGCGGATTTTCATGCCTGCATCCTCGTCCGCCGCCGGCTTGATCGGCACGCCGGTCTGCAGCCAGGAGACATAAGCTTTCGAATGCTCGGGGCCTTGGATGCGAATCTCGAATTTTGAATTGGCGTCGAATGACGGATCGCTTGCCAGCGCTTTTTGGTCACTGCTTTCGGCAACGTAGTTATCGCGGTCCGTATGAAGCCTTACACTTTCATACGGCTCGACGGATTTCATCTGCCGCACATATTTGCCGAGGGCGATGACCGCGAACGCCGCATCCTGCGTGCTTCGCCAGCCGTTCGATTTCCCGGCGTCGGCGATCTGCTGAACCATCGCGGGGATCGCCGGATGGTCCGGGTCGATCGCAAGCAAAGTGCTGACCAGCACCGCGCGATCGCGCACGGCTGAACCGACATTGCCGGAAAGCTGTCGTTCGGAACGGGGTGATGGAAGCGTCTGGGGAATGAGCCCGACCGCCAGATCGCGCCGCCCCGCCGCCAACCATGCCGCGGCAAGGTGGAAGCGCGCCTCGGGCGCGATCGGAATGTAGCCGGGTTTCGGCGGCTTGACCGTGTTGATGATTTCCGTCAACCGACTCATCACCGCCCGCTCCGGCTTCCCGGACAGCGCCAACACGTAACAGCCATACGCCTGCGCCTCGACCACTTCGGATTTGTCGGTGGCCTGATTCAAAAGGTTTCGCACGTAGCCCATCAGATGTTCGCGAAACTCTTCGGGGATCGTATGACCTGCCGCCGATGCCTCGACGAGAAAATGCGCCGCATACACGCTGGCCCACGGCCAGCTCGGTTCGTTCGCCCCGGGCCACATGGCGATGCCCCCGTCCGCCGTCTGCATGCCGATCAACCGCGTGATGCCCGCCTGCATTTTCCGCTCCATGCGATCGCGGCCAAAAACCCCCGGCGCGATCTGCGGGCCAAGGTCGCCGAGCGCAACCAGCGGAAATAAACCGCTGATGGTCTGCTCGGCACAACCGTAGGGATAGCGATCGAGATATTCGATGCCGCGCGGGAGTTCCAGCGAGGGAAACTGACCGGCGCGGATTTGTAATTCGCCGGTGCCTTCCAACATGCCGTCGACGATGCCGATGCGGGCCGGCCCAGCCGGCGTGGCGATGGCGTATCCGCCGATGGAGATCGCCGGGCTGGCCGGGCGGATCGGCAGCTCGATATTTTCGGTGCAGGACTCACCGTTCATCGTCGCCTGTAGACTGGCCCGGGCGATCCCACAGCGCGCTGCGGCGATCACGTCGAATGAAATGGTCGTCTGTCCTCCGGCGGCGATGCTCTTACTCGTCAGAATCAACTCCTGTTCCTTCGACGCGACAAACCCCAAATCGCTCGAATTCTCATCCCCGCTATAGGGTGTCATCGTCAGCCGAATCTCCGCGATCCCCGGCTGCTTGGTGTTGTTGAAAATCACCAGCGGCACCGTGAACCGGTCTTGCGGTGCGGCGAATCGGGGCCAACTGCTCTGCACCAGTAACGGCGATCGCACAAAGATATTCGACTGCGCCGAGCCAAATGTTTTGCCCGTATACGTCACCGCCATCAGCCGCAACTGGCCCGCGAATTCCGGCACCTGAAAATCGGTGTGGATACGGCCCTGCTCGTCGGTGTGCAGGATCGACGAAACCAGCGCAACGGACTTCACCCGGCGAGCGGTGATCGGGGTTTGATGTCGCGATGAAACGACTCCATCCGCATCCCCCCCGACCGGACTGGCACCCTGTGGCCGGGCGACTTCGGGCATGAGTCGGCTGTAGAGATCCGACCAACGCACCCCATGCGCGCGGGCAGCGGTGAAAAATGAAAATGGATCGGGAGTGGTGAAGCGGGTCAGCGATAAGATCCCTTCATCCACCGCCGCGACGCTCACGGCGGCGTTGACGGCAGGATGACCGTTCGCATCCGTGACCTGCACATCCACCTGCAACGTATTTCCCGGACGCATTTCCTGGGGTGCGCCGATTTTGAGACTCAATCGACTGTCGGTGTTGTCGATCGGCAGGCGGGCGATTCCAAACGCGCGATGCGTTCGCCATTTGGCATTCGGATCGATCGCGCGAAGGATCGTTGCGGTGACGAAGGCGCTTGGCCGGCTGTTTTCAGGCAGTTGAATCGGGATCGACATGTTCGCCGCCGGCATGTCGATTACACGCGTGCTGAGAACGGAATCCGTCTCGACGCTGAGCAGCAGTCGACCGGCGAACGGGGCGCGCACGATGACATTGGCCGACTCACCCGGATGAAAACTGGGGACGGTGATCGGGAGCAACGCATGTCCGTGCCAGAATCGCACCAGCATGGCGGCGTCGAAGCGCGCAGCCATTTCGCGAACCGCCTGCATCGTTCCCACCGGCGGTTGCGTCACGAGAATTTCCAACTGCTCCGGATGCTCGCGACTGACGTTTCCCTCCCACGCGCCGCTGCTGGCGATGAACGAATGCGACGTGATGAAACCTGTCGTGCCGTCTTCGATCCGCAGCACATAGTTGCCGCCCGTCGATGGAATGACCGCGTAAGTGCCGCAACCGTCGGACAGCATGGCAGTCGAAGCCTCGCCGACTTTTTCCAGCTTTCGCGACGAGTTGTAGTGATAGCCTCCATTGTCGTGGATGAGCGAAGTATTCCAGGTGTCGCGGTAGACCTGCACTTTGATGGGTCCATTGACGGGCAGGATGGCGCCCGACGGCGCGACGGAGCGAATTTCAAAATCGAGCGTCGATCCCAGTGCAACGGACGATTTCGCGGGGTGCACACCGAGGTAATATGGCAGCCGATCGACGTCGACCGTGCGGGTGCTATTGACGGCTCGACCGCCGGCTTCGGTGACCGAACTGAAAAACGTCACCTGCCATGGACCTGCAAATTCGGATGGTGAGACCATCGGGGACTTTTTACGGGTTTCATTTTCTCCCGCGTAAAGTTGGTCGGCGTCGATCTCCCACTTCGCATGGCCTTTGAGATCCAGCGGAACATCTTTGAATTCAATTCGACAACCGGTGGCTTTGGCATGGCCGAGCGCTTCGGAGGTGTTGGCGGCATCGTTGAAAGTCCAGCCATTCCATTTCGGTGAAGAGAAACTCGCCGGCTCGACCCGTGCGGTCAGCGTGGCGGGACGTTCAGTGACGGGTTTGCCGAATAAATAATCCGCCTGCACCTGCGCGATGAGCCCGCCGTCTTCGATGGAGATTCGATCCGTGTTTTTCGCGGCGACCTCGCCGGTCACGTCCAGTTTCATCTTCATGCGGTTGGGCATGAACTCTTCGACCTGAAAGGAGACGGTGCCGAACGATTGCCCCGGCTTACCGTTTTCACCCGGCAGCGCCAGATCGGCGGACCAGCGACCGGTGGGCAGGTCGGCCGGGAGATTCACATCGAGCAGTGCCGCACCGTCGGCGTCGAGCTTGACGATCTCGGCTTTCCAATCGCGCAGATCGGGCCGGCGCAGTTGCCATCGGACGGGGAACGAGGGGGGTGAAGCTAAATCGGGACCGCGCACAATCGCGCGGAGATGCGCGGTTTCACCGGGGCGATAGACACCGCGATCGGTGTAGAGAAATGCTTCGTACCCGCCGCGCAGGTAGGGTTTCCCGGCCACGTCGAAGCTGGAGAAATTGACTTCGCTGCCGGCCAGATCGAGCCACGTGAGACCGCGCTGCGGAATCGTGGCCGTGGCCTGCTGAGCTTCGCCCGCCAGTCGCGGGCCCGTCTCGGCGATCTCCGCCAACAGCACCGCCACATGCTCACCGGCAGCGGGATGAAGACTCGCGAGAACCGCCAAACCGTCCTTATCAGTCTTCACTTCGCCGAGCGCTTGGCTCTTGTTCGAGAAAGCGCGAACCCGCACATCCGCCAGCGGTTTGGCGGTGCTGAGCGAGACGGCCCACAGATGAATCCCGCCGCGCGTCTGCTTGGCGGTGAGCCCGATGTCCGAAAGCGTGACGATCGCCGATGCGCTTTCGTTCGGCGAGTCATCTTCATCGCTCTCCGAGATATTTCCGCGACGGCGATACCGAGGATGGGAGACCGTCGCGACATCTGCGGAAAGTCCGATTCGATACACCCCATCGCGTGGGGCGTCGGCGGGAAGCAGTTCATCCAGTGAAACCCGCACGTCCTGCGGTTGATTTTTCACGTTTGCCAGCGAGAACGATTTCGTCGCGATCGGCAGGGCGAACGGGTTTGGGTCTTCCCAGCGGTGGCCGGAGACGGTGTTGCGCCACGTCACCAGATTGTTGTCATAAATCCGCGTGAGCGTCACTTTCAAACCGTCGACGTTGACCGCGTGGGCGAGCAGTATGCGGTTGCCCTGCGATCCCAAATATCCTTCCGTATGCTCGAACCAAACCTGCGGCGAGCGATCCGGCACAAACGCACTCAACACATCCGGACGCGGAAATTTCCTGGCGTCGCTTCCCACCGGAGCCTTGGCGATTCGGATGGCGTAGCGGTTGCCCGGTTGAAACGGGCCGGTGATCGCAATCCCTTCATAATTCATTCCGAGATTAAATTTCACCGCCGGCTCGACGGATAAAACCTGACGAAGCGATTCGAGGTCCGGCGTGTTGTTGAACCGCAGGTGAATGTTGGCATCGCCGCTGCCCGGTGAATGGGCGACGGCATCGGTCGCCATCAGATCGGTGGCGATCGCGAGCTTCTGACTGAACTCTTCGGCGATCCCCAGCGGCCCACTGCTGCCCGCAAGGCCCGGTGAAATCTGCAGGAAAACAAACGCTTCTTCCCGATCGCGCAGTTGCGGCAACGGATCGGTCTGCACGCGCACGATTTTTCCGGCGGCAGCGCCCTGCGCATGAAACCCGAGAAACCGCCATTCCGGATCTTTAAGAACCAGATGCTTCATCGCATCGACCGGGATCACGATGTCGTCAAATTCCAGTTCGATGACGAGACGATGCTCCTCGTCAAAGGCACTTTGCCTGGCCGCCAGAAGTTTGAGCGGAGCGGTGGTGAAGGTTTCGCTGAAGGCTTTGTCGAGCCGTATCCCATCTGCGGTGCGAACGCGGTCGGCCGACAGGGCGAGGGTGAATTTCGTGGCGCGCGGCAAATCCTGAGCGGGCGTAAACGTGAGCATCCGCCCACTGTGCCAGAGCCATTTCCCGGCAACGGGCGGCGTGATCGTGCCCATCGTCTCCACACCGTTTTTCGTCGCGTCATGGCTGACGTCGAGATTGAATTCCCAGACGAAGGTGGGACGGGAACCCACCCGCGCTTCGTGGCCGGGATCGAATTTCACAACCCGCAGCAGGTGAAGCCGCGAGATGGAATAGCGGTGATAGCCCACCCATGCGGCGGCGTTCATCAGGGCGAAGATCAGAACGGTCATCCAGAATCGACGGCTTCCTGCCGGGACCTGGAGCGATCGGGAATCAGACATAGCCACTCCTCCTTGAGTTAGCGTTTTTTGGATTTCAGCTTTTTATACCATAAGGCGTTTCGAAAAATCCACATCATCCCGCGATTCGCCGCACATAGGGGATTCGCATCACCACGGCGATCACCGCAAGGCTCAGGCCGTACACCAAGGTCGCCATGAGCGGGATGCCCAGCCAGATGTTCGGCCATTCCGGTCCGAAGTAATACGATATCCAATGATCGTAGACACCGGGAATCCAGATTCTTCGGGTGTACAAAATTTCCCGGAACATCGGGTGGATCAGATAGATCCCGAGCGTCGTCCCCGCCCACCAACCCACCCGCCGTCGTGCCAATTCAGACTGCGGCCAGGGCCTGTTGAAAATAGTCACGAAGAGCAGCCATGCGCACATCGCCATGAGGATGCGGACCGGGCTGAGGAAATCGAATTGCAGCATCTCCAGCGAAGGAGGGCCTTTGAGAAATGTTTTCGGGGTGTGGAAAAGATGCACCGTCCATCCCGTGCCCAGCAGCAGCACCAGATACGAGGCGACGAACCCAGCCCAGGCCCGGCGCAATCCGCGTGCGGTGAGCACGGTGTCGCGCAGCAGATAGCCGAGCAGGTAATATCCGACAAACGGCACGAATCGGGCGAACACGCTGGGCTCATTGTCGGTGATGGAGTTCATGAGGCTGTCCCCCGCGCTCAGCACGAGGGCCATGCCGACGGTCCAGCACTGCATTTTACGATGGGTGTGCCGCAGCCAGACCCTCAGCATCGGTGTGAAGAGATAGAGCCCCGCGATCCGGAAAATAAAGTGAAGATGAATGTAGGGCTTCCCGAGCGCCAGGTTCAACCACGCTGCTTTCCAGGAGGGCCGCCAACCGGTGTACTTCACATCGAACCACATGAAGAACGCCGTCCAGAACACCAACGGCACCCCGATGCGCAGAAGCCTCTTACGATAAAAATGGTGGGAGGGTTCGGCCCTGGCCGGATCGAGCAACAGCGCGCCGGAGAGCATGATGTACACCGGCACGGCCCAGCGGGTGAGCGAATCCCAAAGATTGCAGATCCACCAGTTCCGATCGAGCACCTCCGTGCTGAACAACCGCAGTTCGGCCACGTGCCCGACCACCACGGCGATCGTGCCGAAGATGCGGATGGCGTCGCCGTAGTACATCCGGCGGGGTTGGCTTGGCGCGGGGGCGAACACGGAATCGGCATCGATCGCGGAGACGGGGGTCGGACTTTGAAGATTCACTGCTTCCATCGGGGGGTCGCTTTTCGTGTTCGCAAAATTCTCGATAATAGGTTTGAGTCACACTGTCATCCTGAGGCACTCCGAAGGATCTGGCACACTTGCAGTACCGGCCAGATTCTTCGGGGTACCTCAGAATGACATGCGGGTCGTCGGGATTGTCAGTTCACAAAAGCGGCCCAAACTATTTCCCGGATCGCGGCTCCACCACCACCCGAAACCCCACCTGGTCGTTCCGCATGTCCGGCTGCTTTTCATCGCCGGGCGATCCCCACCGCACCGCCGATCGGCAGGCGCTGGCCGGGTCGCTCCACGATCCGCCCCGCCGCACCCGATTGTACAGGTTGGCCGGATCGACCCATCCCGATCCATTGGCGGGCGCGTTTTCATAATCATCGTGCAGCGTGTCCCGGCACCACTCCCACACGTTGCCGTGCATGTCGAACAGTCCCCAGGCGTTGGCCTGGTAACTGCCGACAGGGGTGGTTTTCCCTCGTGTCGTTTTGCGGTCTCCACTGTTGAAATTCGCGTGATCCGGCAGGAGCGCAGTGCCGAACGCGAATTGTGTCCCCGTGCCCGCCCGGCAGGCGTATTCCCACTCGGCCTCGGTGGGCAATCGCACGATCACCCCCAGCCGGGTCGACACCTCCGCACACCAGTTCGTCGCATCGTTCCAACTGATCCCATCCGCCGGGAATTGATCGCCGACATTCGAGCGCGACTGGTTGCCGCGAATCACATTCCACTGCGCCTGCGTCACTTCAAACTTGCCCAGATAGAACGGCTTGGCGATCGTCACGAGATGGGCCGGGCTTTCGCTGATGTCGCGATCGGGGTCGCTCTTCGGAGATCCCATGATGAATCGGCCCGGTTGAATGCGGACCAGATCCAGCTTCACCCCGTTTCCCAGATCGAGGGTCGCCACCGGTCCGGCGAGCCGGGACATCCGGCTTTGCGACTGGCGAAGATGTTGCCGCCACAGTTGCAGGCTCGCGCCGAAAAAGCAGAGGAACACCACTGAGGCGACCACCCACGGAAGAGCCGCGCCGCGCCGGGAAAAGAGGTGGCATGGGCGTCCCGCCCATGTTTTTTTGGGACCAAGAACTCGGACGTCAATCACTTCCAGGTGATCCGAAGCGCTGGGTGCCACAGGTCGCGGTACTTCGAGACCTGTGGCTTTCGGCCAAGCCGGCACAGGTCTGCTCCGAAAATGACCGCCAGTTAGTACGAAGTACGTGCAAATCGCGGTCATTTGCACGCGGTAGCGTGCCCAGCGTCGCGTGTGTGCGGTACGCCGCACATGACGACTCGGAGTACCGAGACCTGTGGCACCCGACCCAAGCGTGGAAGTCATTTCGGGCGCATCATTAAAAGCACGGGCGAGACGCCCATGCCACCTGCTTTTCAATCCGTTCAAGCTCATTTTATTCACCGGCTTCCCTCGAGTGCATCTCCCCCGTCCGAGATGCGATCTCCTGGAGATACAGCGCATCGGTTTCATCCATCGCGATCCATTCCCGCGCGCCATCCTGGATGGTGCGACTCAAACCGACGGGGCTTCGGCCATAGAAATAGCGATAAAAACAGCACGCCGTCAAATACGATCCCGCCCGCGAGGGATGCTTTCCATCGACATCGTGCAGCTCCAAAGCCGGCCGGCCCGCGTTGGCCCGCTCAAATGCAAGCCCCACCGGCACCACCGCCGCACCGATCTCGCGGCCCAGCGCCCGATACGCCTCGGCCAAAATCGATTGCATCTCCGGCTCCTGTTTTTTCGACCACGTCATAAAGAGCACGGTCTTCGCGCCGACTTTCCTGATCTCCAGATCCAACAGTCTGGCATACCGGAAGAAAGCAGCGCGCCGATTCAGCGGGCCTTCGCTGTGATCCTGCAAAACCACACAGTCCCAATTCCCCTCCCGAATCCGTCCGACCGCACGGCCCCATCGCCAGTGCTCTTCCAGATCCATCCCGCTGCCGGTGACCTGCTCGTACATCGGCGGCCTCTCCATCCACCCGCGCGATGAAGTCGCGATCTTCGTCCCGATCAGAACCTGCCCTCCCCAATACCCCGTGAAACTGTTTCCGATGAACAAAACCCGCAGCCCCCCCGCCGGCCGCGCGCCCGGCGGCAACGGGCGCGGATCCACCCACGTCGGCTGCGCACGCCAATACCCCGACTCCGGCCCCAGCGCCGAATCCCACCCGATCACCCCCATCGCCAACAGCGCGGCCAGCCACAGCGTTTGCGAACGATGGAGGATCATGTGGGGGGAAAGTTAGCTTAAGAAGTTGTTAGTGGATAGTGGACAGTGGATAGTAATTCAATGCGACCGTTTTTCTCTTTACTTTCCACTCTCCACTATCCACTTTCCACTTCCCCCATGCCAATTTTCTGGTGGGCGGTGGCCCTCCTCGCCATCTTTCTGATCGGAATGACCAAGAGCGGTTTCGGCAGCGGGGTGGGGCTGATGGTGGTGCCGATGATGGCGCTGGCGATGCCGCACATTTTGCCCGAGCGCGGCGAGCGCGCGACGCTGGGGCTGGTGCTGCCGCTGCTGGTGGCGGGGGATTTGATCGCGGTCTACCAGTATCGCCGCCTGTTCAGCCGGGAAATCATCCGTCGACTGATGCGCGGCACGATCCTCGGTTTGATCGGGGGGGGACTGCTGCTGATCTGGTTCCACAACAGACCGCCGGCGGTGGCGACGCTGCTGATCCGCCTGGAGATCGGCGCGGAGGCCGTGGTGCTGGTCGGGCTGAACGGATGGCGCACCCTGCGCGGCGGGCAAGCGGCGTACACCCCGAGCGTCTGGAAGGATGATGCCGTCGGTTCCCTCGCCGCCGCCAGCAGCACGCTGGCCCACGCCGCCGGGCCGATCATCACGCTCTACCTTCTGCCCCAACAACTGGGCCGGGATGTCTTCGTCGGCACGAGCGCCATCTACTTCTTCATCGTCAACACCGCCAAGCTGCCGGTCTACGGGTACGGCGGGCTTTTCACCGATGCCTCGCCCCTGTTCAGCCTGCGGTTTCTGCCCGTGGTCGCGATCGGCGCGGTGGCCGGGTGGTGGGTCAAGAGCCGGATCAGCGATCTGATTTTCTCGCGGATCGTCTATAGTGTCACCTTTTGCCTGGGATGGTATCTGCTGATCGACGCGGCGATGAAGTTGTGGAGGGGAACACAGGCCGTTGCGTAGGCAGGGGTCCGCCCGTGGCAATGGTGAGGGTGCCACCACCCGGTTCAACGGATCGCAGTGACGTTTGAAAAATAATCCGAGGCATCGCATTCCATGGAGAATCGAATGATCGACAAAGTGGCTCTGATCACCGGCGCCTCGCGCGGCATTGGCCGGGGGATCGCCCTGGCTTTGGCGGGCGAGCGGTTTCGCTGTGTCATCAATTACGCCTCAAATGCCGTCGCCGCCGAAGAGGTGCGGGAACAGATCGAGCAGGCGGGCGGCGGCGCGATCGTGGTGCGGGCCGATATTTCCGTGGCGGCGGATCGGCGGCATCTGGTCGACACTGCGATGGACTCTTTCGGCCGCATCGATCTGCTGGTGAACAACGCCGGCATCACCTCTCCGGGCCGGGCGGATTTGCTGGAGGCGGCGGAAGAGAGCTTCGACCGCGTGATGGCGACGAATCTCAAAGGCCCTTTCTTTCTCAGCCAATTGATCGCACGGCAGATGATCGCGGGGATCGAGAAGGGTTTCCAGCAGGCCCCGAAGATCGTGAACATCACCAGCATCAGCGCGTATGCCGCGAGCGTCAACCGCGGGGATTACTGCATCGCCAAGGCGGGGCTGTCGATGATGACGCAACTCTTCGCCGCGCGGTTGGCGGAGTACGGCATCAACGTCTACGAGATTCGGCCCGGGGTGATCGAGACCGATATGACCAGCCCCGTAAAGGCGAAGTACGACAAGCTGATCGCCGAGGGACTCACGCCGATCAAACGCTGGGGACGGGCGGAGGATGTGGCGAAGGCGGTGGTGGCGATCGCGCGCGACCTGCTGCCGTTCAGCACGGGGGAAGTAATCAACGTCGATGGGGGGTATCACCTGCGGAGACTCTAGCACTCCGCCCGCACTCACCCGGAAAATTCAGACTCACCGCGAAGGCACGAAGAACGCGAAGGGAATGATTCAGTTGCAATCCCTTATGATCAAAATGCTGCTTCGTGTTCTTCGTGCCCTCGTGGTGAATCATTCCGGCTGAAGGCGCGTGTCGGGTGCCACAGGTCGCGGTACTCCGAGACCTGTGTCTTACTTCGGTGGCTAAAGAACACAGGTCTCGGAGTAC
>JANXVV010000144.1 GCA_025351525.1 Humisphaera sp.
TTGAACGCCTCGGCTACAAGGTCGAACTGAAGCCGGCCGCGTGAGCCGGCCAACACCTTGTGCCCTTGGACGGCAGGCTGAACCGAGATCCAACGCCGGTACGCGATCCGCGAGGTTCATTTTCGGAGCAGACCTGTGCTCTTGGGCCGGCGAAGACACAGGTCTCGGAGTACCGCGACCCGTGGCACCCGGTTTCCACGTTTGAAATCTCAGTCGTGGCACGGGCTTCCAGCCCGTGTTGACGGTTTGAAGGTTGAAAGGCGCCTGGATCAAACTCTTTTAGGCACGTGCCCTTCAACACGGGCTGGAAGCACGTGCCACGTAAGACGCAACCTCAGTGCTGAAATGAACCCCATGCCCCTCTTGCCACTCGCCACGTTCACCTCCCTCGACTGGGCCATCATCGCCGTCTACCTCGCCGCGATGGTTCTCATCGGCCATGTCGTGGGCCGCAGGAAGACCGATGCCAAAGGCTACTTTCTCGGCGACCGCTCCAGCCCCACCTGGGCCGTCATCCTCTCCATCATCGCCACCAGCCTGAGCGCCGCCACCTTCCTCGGCGCGCCCCAGGAGGCCTTTCGCGGTGACCTCACGTACCTCATTCTCAACCTCGGCAACTTCATCGGTGTCGTCATCGTCGCGGCCATCTTCATCCCCCGCTTCTACGCCGCCGGCACCGTGACGATCTACGGCTACCTCAGCCACCGCTTCGGCGAGCCGGCCCGCATCGCCACGAGCGCCATGTTTTTGATCGGCCGACTTCTCGCCTCCGGTGCAAGGCTGTTCATGGCCGCCGGGCCGGTCTGCCTGCTGCTCTTCCACGCCAATTCACCGCAGACCCCCGCCAGCCATGGCGAGCAGATCCTGGCCATCCTGCTCATCGGGGCCATCGGCATCGCCTACACCGTCACCGGCGGAATCAAGGCCGTCATCTGGACCGACTCCGCCCAGATCCTCATCGTCGCCGGCGCTGCGGTCCTCAGCATCTGCCTGCTGCTCAAGGCGATCCCTCTGCCGCTCCACATGATCATTCACGCACTCGGGCAACCTCACACGGGCCTCGATGGACACAGCAAACTGCACTGGCTCGACATCTCGTTCGACCTCACCAAACGGTACACTCTCTGGGTCGCCCTCTTCGCCACCACCTTCACCGGAGTCGCGGCCTACGGGGTCGATCACGATCTGGTCCAGCGCATGCTCACCGCCAAATCCGCCTGGCGCGGCAGCTTCTCAGTCGTCGCCGCCCAACTACTCGGCATCGTCATCGCCTCCCTCTTCATGGCGATCGGCCTGCTGCTCTACATCTACTATCAACGCCCCGACCTGATGGGTTCCGCCGCCCCGAAACAAATCATCATCGCCACCAAAGACATCTACCCCCAGTTCCTGCTCACCCTCCCCACCGGTCTGGCGGGGTTGGCGATGGCCGGCCTTTTCGCCGCCGCCCAGGGCAGCCTCGACTCCGCCATCAACGCGATGGCCAGCAGTGCCGTCGCGGATATCTACTGGCCGATCCGCCGCATGCGCGGCCTACCCATCTACACCAACACCACCGCCCCGCGTCTCGGCGTCGGCCTGATGGGTCTCCTGCTCATCGCCTTCGCCATCGGCTGCGTCTATCTCTACGATGAAAAAACCAGCACCCTGCTCAGCTTCGCCCTAAGCATCATGTCCTTCACCTACACCGGAATGCTCGGTGTCTTCCTCACCGCCCTGCTCACGAAGCGCGGCAACAACACCTCGGTCTTGGCCGCCCTCGCCCTCGGCGTGATCATCACCGCCCTGATGCAGGAATCGATCTACCCAATCTGGGCCGGTTGGCTCCCCGCTTTCCCCCGCCACATTTCCAACTTCTGGGCGATGACGGTCGGGACGCCGATCTGTTTTGCGGTGTGCTGTGTGGGGTCGGCGAAGCGAGTTGCGTTGCGGACTGGGGAGAATGACGAATGACGAAAATCGAATTCACGAACAAATCACGAAATCCGAATGAAGCAATGAGAAAACGGGAGTAAATACAGCGCACTCGGCTTGAATTCTCTGCGTCCCCCTTCGCGCTCTTCGCGCCTTTGCGGCAGGTCTTTCTTCTGCTCGTACCGGAAAACAAAGGCGGGCGCAAAGGCGCAAAGGAAGCGCAAAGAAATCGGAGGGAAGAACGACTGAATTCTGATTTCAAAGTCGCCTTACCGAATCCCCATCAACACTTCGTTCGACAACTGATCGAGCTGCTCGTAGGGGAGCCTGGCCTTGGACAGTTCGATGCGGTCCAGCGGTGCTTCCAGCAGCTTCTTCGCGTTGCCGGTGCTGAACTTCTTCGTCAGCTTCGACATGCCCACGTCTTCGGTGTTGATCAATTTCAGCAGCCCCTGAATTTCCTTGTCCGCGTTCCAGCGGCCGACCTTTTCCTTGAGGATCATATAGGTTCTCATGCAGCCTTTGGCGAACTCCCTCACATCCTGATAGTCGCTCTGACGGTAGGCATGGCAGTCGAAATGGCGGCTTCCGTTGTAGCCGTTGTCTTCCAGCAGCTTCACCAGGAAGAACGCGCTCTTGAGGCTGTGCGACCCGAAGCGGAAATCCTGATCGTAACGGCCCATCTCCTGATCGTTCAGATCGACGTGGAACAGCTTCTTCATCTCGATCGCCTGCGCGACGTGGTGGACGAAGTCCAGGCCGGCCATGGTCTCGTGGGCGAACTCGGGGTTCACGCCGCACATGTCCGGGTGGTCGAGCGTTGGAATCAACGCGAGATACGAACCGGTGACGGCAAAGTACAAGTGCCCGCGCGGTTCGTTGGGCTTGGCTTCAAACGCGAACTTGTAGCCGAATTTATTCTGGATGTTCCACTCGCACAGGAAGTTGATCGCCTCGCGGAATCGCTTGATGGCATCGATCGGATTCTTCGTCGCATCGCTCTCGATCCCCTCGCGGCCACCCCAGAACACGTAGGTCTTCGCGCCCAGTTCCGCCCCATATTCCATCGCCTTCATCGTCTTTTGTATCGCGAAGGCGCGGATCTTGGCGTTGTTGCTGGTGAACGCGCCGTCTTTGAACACCGGATCGCTGAACAGGTTGGTGGTGGCCATCGGGCAGAGCAGGCCGTTGTCTTTCATGCCCTTTTTGAATTCCTTCAGGATGCGGGCGATTTCCTCCGGGGAGGCATCGATCGGGAAGGCGTCGTTGTCGTGAAAATTGACGCCATACGCGCCGACTTCACCGAGCATTTCGAGGATTTGCGACAGGGTGATTTTTTCGCGGGTCGGTTCACCGAACGGATCGCGGCCGATGTTGCCCACCGTCCAGAGGCCGAAGGTGAACTTGAGTTTGGGATCCGGTTCGTAACTGGCCATGGGCGTGTCCTCTTTCCAATGAAAATGGTTTGTGTCCGCGAGATTGCTAACCCTGAAACGGGCCGGAAGTTTCGTCGAAATGAGGGTGGGAAGCAAGGGTCGACGGGAATGCCGAACGAAATAGTTCTGCGGCAAGTTCCGGTTTTTGCGAACAAGCCCGATGCCTGAATTCAGCCATTGGATGCTTTGAATAAGGTGGCATGGGCGTCTCGCCCATGCATTTCTTCGGCCAAAAAACATGGGCGAGACGCCCAT
>JANXVV010000172.1 GCA_025351525.1 Humisphaera sp.
TTTCAGCGGGGGGATCGAGCCTGAAAGCGCAGATCGCGATCGCCAATCCGAAGCTCTGGTGGCCTGCGGGGGAAGGGACACAGTCGCTGTATGATGTCACCGTCGAATGGGCCGATGCGGATGAAACGATTCAAGCCACACTGAATCGGCGGGTGGGATTGCGGACGGTCGAGCTGGTCACCGAACCGGATTCATCTCCGGAAGGCCACCCTGCAAAATCATTCTACTTCCGCGTGAATGGCCGGCCGATTTTTGCCAAGGGGGCCAACTGGATTCCCGCCGACCAGTTCGTCGATCGCTGCACGCCATCGGTTTATCGGCATCTGCTGGGCGGCATGGTCGAAGCGAACATGAACATGGTCCGCGTCTGGGGCGGCGGGTGGTACGAGCAGGATATTTTCTACGATCTTTGCGATGAGTTGGGGCTGATGGTCTGGCAGGATTTCATGATGGCGTGCGCGCTCTACCCGGACACGCCGGACTTTATCGCGGAACTGTGCGCCGAGGCGAAATACCAGGTGCGTCGACTGCACTCGCATCCATCCATCGTGCTGTGGAACGGCGACAACGAAGACGCCGAGGCCGTCTGGCGATGGTGGAAGGATTCCCCGGATTTCAACATGAATGTCGAGATCTATAAAAAGGTGATGACCGCGTTAAAGAAGACGGTTGAAGCGGAGGATGACACCCGCCGATTCTGGCTTTCGAGTCCGTCGAATGATGATTTTAATGGCGATTGTACTAATCCCAACCAGGGAGACGTGCATTACTGGACGGTATGGCACGGGAAGCAACCGTTCAGCAATTATCACACGGTCAGGCCGAGGTTTGTGTCGGAGTTTGGGTTTCAGTCGTTCCCCGAGCCGCGCACGATTCGGGCGGTGGTGCCGGTGGAGGAGTTAAATCCCTCAAGCCGGGTGATGGAGCATCATCAGCGGTCGCCCGAGGGGAACATGCTGATCACCAACACGATGGCTCGGGAGATGCGGATTCCGAAGGACTTTGACACATTTTGCCGGGTATCGCAGATCAATCAGGCGATGGCGATTCGCACGGCGGTTGAACACTGGCGGCGGTTGCGACCCTGGTGCATGGGGACCCTGTTCTGGCAGATCAACGACCTATGGCCGGTCGCCTCGTGGAGCAGCATCGATTACCACGGGCGGTGGAAAGTGCTCCAGCATTTCGCCGGGCGATTTTATGCGCCGCTGCTGGCGAGTCTCACGCATGAGGATGGAAAAGTGACGGCGTGGGCCACGAACGATTTGCCGCGATCGCTCGATTTGAAGGGCGAGTTGGAAGTCTTCACATGGGCGGGAAAGCGTATCGCACGGCAACCTTTGAAGGCGATGATTCAAGCGGGGGGAAGTCAGTCACTGGCTGCTTTTGACGTGGAGGATTTGCTGAAGAGGAAGGCTGAGCCGCATGAGGTCTGTCTGTTTATTCGACTGCGCGGCGACGGCGTTTCGCATGAGAATTTTTTGACACTGGTGCCGTGGAAGTGGGTGACGTTACCCGCGCCGGAAATAAAAGTGGAGATGATCGCGGGAGAAAACGGCGTGGAATTATCGGTCTCCAGCAAACAGGTGATCCCGTTTTTCCACGCGGAGTTGGAAGACTTGGAAGGGCATTTTCACGGTGACTGGCAGGTGCTGCGGCCGGGATCGGAGGTTCGATTGGAGTGGAGGCCGCATCGCGAGCGGGGAGCGGAGATGCCGACATTGGCGGAGGCGAGAAAAAGTATTCGGGTGATGTCGTTGTATGATACGTATGAACACTTCGCATGAGACGGAGCGTCGGCCTGTGTGGAAAATTCAGGGCCATTGCATTTCCGGTCCCCTCCCCCCGGTACTCCGGGGGGAGGGTTAGGGTGAGGGGTCTTGCTTTTTTACTTCGGACAAGTTGAGAAATCTCACGAATTCTCAAGACGAAGAAAAAACCCCTCACCCTAACCCTCCCCCCATGAGTACATGGGGGGAGGGGACCGGAAAGCCCAATGCGACGCGCGCGGCTGGCGACCCGGGCCGTCGCATTCAGCTTCCGGCCTCGGCTTGAGCGGCTTGCAGATAGGGTTTCATATCCATCTTGGGGTAACGCAACTGCACTGCGGCCAATGTTTCGGTGTTCCAATATTCGTGGCCTGGTTTTGGGAAACCCAGCACTTCTCGCTGCCGGGGTGAAGTGCTTTCGACAAAATCCTGCATCTCCTGCTTCTCGCCGAAGTGGGACCATTGGTGGTAGCCCTGGAAGGCATGTTGCGCGGCTCGATACACGAAGTGGTGGCTGAGGCGCAGCCCGAAATCGGCGGTGATGGCCGAGGCGCGATGGAAGGTAGACATGCCGAAAATAAGTAGCCCGCCCGCTTTCACCAGCACAGGTTTTTCCAGCTTGTAGAGAGCCGCATCTTTCTTCCGCGTTCGGAAGGGAGGCCAGAGGGGTCGATCTTTCGTATGCCGTTTGGAGACGACGCAGGTGGGGCCCATGTCGTCGGTGACATCCGAGTAATACAGGATCATGTTGACTTGCCGAAACGCCCTGTCATCGCGCGGGACGACGAGCGAGTTGCCCTGGTAGTCGAGGTGCAACCCCTGCTCGAAATCTCCGGTGCCGGCGTACTTGGCCCAGATGGCGGCTTGCGAAAGCAGCACGTCGCGAGTGCCCAACAGTTTTTCGACGAACGCAATCAATTCCGGGTGGGTGGAGATGTGATTGAGCGTGTCGCCGGCAAAAGGGAATTCATTTTGCAGGCTGTCGGCTTCTTCGAGTAAGCCGCCGTAGCGCTCCGGGGTGGCGGAGAGTTCCTCGGCGGAAGGATAGTAGCGGAACATGTTCTCGCGGGCTGCCGCCAGTTCAAGCGGGGTGAGAAAATCCGGGACGATGACATAACCGTGCTTGAGCAGATGTTCTGTTTCGGGTTCGGTGATGCGCACGAAGTGTGATTCCTATTTGAAGATGTGGTGGCATGGGCGTCCCGCCCGTGCTTTTCT
>JANXVV010000181.1 GCA_025351525.1 Humisphaera sp.
GCAGGCTGGAAGCCTGCACCACAAAATGGCACCAACCTGAAAACTGCTCTAAGATATGAAGACTCGTCTAATGCGTTTCAACACGCCGGGATCGGAGCCGTAGGCGACGACCCGGCGTGTTTTTCCATCACTCAAGGGTTCCGTCCAATGAATCGTTTGTATCGTTCGAATTTTGTCACGAACATTGAACAGGCGGCGCTCGATGCAGGCTCTCTCCTTCCACCTCTATGAAATCCAGATCTTAACGCTCGATTCCCCTTGGTGCTTCCTTCGTGTCCCTTCGAGGGAAATCCGCATTTTTCTCACCGGCGAATGATCCACAATTAGGAGGCGATCCGATTTTGCAGAACAGCCTCCACCGATTATCCTACGCGCCGCTCCCTTTGCGTTCGACCGCACACTATGCACGACTCCATCAATCATTCCACCAGCCCACACAAGCGACGGCTGGGCCTGGGCACGCTCTTTTTGATCATGGCGGCGGTACTCGTTGCGAGCGTGCTGGCGAATTATCTGATGGGGCGGGCCGTTGTGCAGTTCAATCGGGCGGTGATTCGCGAACAGGCGGTGATCGATCAACTAAAAGAAACCCTCTCGACCATGAAGGATGCCGAGACCGGGCAGCGCGGGTTTTTGCTATCGACTAAAGAGAGCTATCTGGAGCCGTATAACAACGCGATAGCGCACATTGGCGACCAACTCAAAGCGCTGGACGGCTTGACCGTCGGCGGCCATTTATCGGCGGAGGATGTCGCTCGATTCAAAACGCTGGTCGCCGATAAATTGGAACGGCTCAGAGAAAACATCGTCGTTCGGCGGACCGAAGGGCTGGACGCGGCGATCGTGGTCGTTCAAAGCGATGTGGGCAAGAACATCATGGATCGGCTTCGTGAATTGACCCGCAAAATGGTCGCCGGGGAGAAAATCGAATTGATGGCCCGACAAGCGGGGGCGATTCGATTCGCCGAGTACATGGCCGCCGCGTTCGCCGCGACCGCGTTCATCAATCTTGCCTTCTTACGCTGGGCTTATCGACGCATCGTCCTGGAAATTTCCCAGCGACAGGCGGCGGCGGATGAACTGCATCGACAGAAGGATCTGCTCGGGGTGACCCTCAGCAGCATCGGGGATGGGGTGATCGTGACCGATCGCCAGGCGAAGATCACTTTCATGAATGAAGTGGCCGAGACGCTCACCGGCTGGACCTCCGCTGAAGCCATCGGTCAGCCGTGTGCCGTGGTTTTTAAAATCGTGAATGAGTCGACTCGCCAACTCGTCGAGAGCCCGGTTGAAAAGGTGTTGCGGGATGGCGTCATCGTCGGCCTGGCGAATCACACGCTGCTGCTCCGCCGCGATGGGACCGAGTTGCCGATCGATGACAGCGGCGCGCCGATTCGAGAAGCCGATGGGCAGGTGCGCGGAGTCATACTCGTGTTCCGCGACTTCACGGAACACAAGAATGCCGAACGGCAGATGCAGCAGAAGGAATCGCGCTATCGCGCCCTGGTGGCGGCGGCGGCGCAGGTGAACTGGGTGACCCGCGCGGATGGTCAGATCGTGGAGGATTCCCCCACCTGGCGGGCGTTCACCGGCCAGTCGTTCGATCAGTGGCGCGGCTGGGGCTGGCTCGACTCCATCCACCCTGAAGACCGAAAGCAGGCGGCGGAGGTCTGGCAGAAGGCCGTGCTCGATCGCAAAACGTACCTGAACGAATACCGGGTGCGGAACGCCGATGGCATCTATCGCTGGATGGCTGCGCGCGGGGTGCCGGTGCTGGATGCGCGGGGCGGCATTGTCGAGTGGGTGGGAATGAACACCGACATCACCGAGCGCATCGAAGGGCAGCAGAAGTTGCAGCACGCCAAGGAAGAGGCGGAGGCGGCCAACATCGCCAAGGATAATTTCCTGGCCACCCTCTCCCACGAATTGCGCACGCCGCTGACTCCCGTGGTGGCGACTCTCACGGCGTGGGAGACCGACAGCAAGCTGCCGCCCGATCTGCTGGAAGACGTACAGATGATGCGGCGGAACGTGGATCTGGAGGCGCGGTTGATCGATGATCTGCTCGACCTCACCCGAATCGTGCGCGGCAAGCTGTCGCTCAATCCGGAAGTGGCGGATGTGCATCAGCTCATCGGTTCGGTCGCCAGCATGTATCAGAGCGAAATCCACACGAAGCGATTGAAGCTTTCGATGGAGTTGCAGGCGGAGCGGTTCCATGTCTATGCGGACCCGGCGAGGTTGCAGCAGGTTTTTTTGAATCTTCTGAAAAATGCGACGAAGTTCACGCCGGAAGGCGGCAACATCGATCTGCAAACCAGCAACGGGCCGGATGGGCAGGTGCTTTTGGCCGTTCGTGATGACGGGATTGGTATGAACGAGGAACTGCTGTCAAGGATATTCCTGCCCTTCGAGCAAGGGTCCGCTGAAACGGTACGGCGGTACGGTGGGCTGGGTCTGGGGCTGTCGATTTCAAAAGCCCTGATGGATGCCCAAGGAGGCACGATCGCGGCTATTAGCGAAGGGCCGGGCTTGGGATCGACTTTCAAGGTGGGCCTGCCGAGCGTGAACGCGCCGGATTGCCAGGCCGTTGCGATTCCCGCCGCACCGCCCGAATCGCCGCCTCGAACGCTGAATATTCTGCTGGTGGAAGACCACGCCGATACGGCGCGGGTGATGAGTCGGTTGCTCCGAAATCTCGGACATCAGGTCAGCATCGCCGACTGCGTCAGTGCCGCGCTCTCCACCATCGACACCGCCGTTTTTGACCTGCTCTTGAGCGACATCGGCCTGCCGGACGGCACGGGCATCGACCTGATCCGACAGATCCGCCTGAGCAGCAATTTACCGGCGATCGCGCTGACCGGTTTTGGGATGGAAGAGGACGTCGCCAAGTGCCGCGAGGCGGGGTTTGACGATCACATCACCAAGCCGGTGAATTTCCAGAAGTTGGAAGGCGTGATTCGACAGTTGGCATCACGGGCGGGTTGACGAGAGTAGCATGGACAACCTGCCCAGGGCCGTGGTACTCCACGGCGTTGACCGGTACTCCGGTCAATCCAGCCGTAGCGAAGCGATCTTTCTTATGCAAGCATTATGAGAGCGCTTGAGTCGATCGGAGTATCGCGAACATGGGCAGGATGCCCATGCCACGCAATGCCGCGGAAAGTGTCATGTACCCCCCATTTGATCGAACATGGCTAAATCCTTTTACATCCTCGACGGACACGCCCAGATCTATCGGGCCTATTTTGCGCCGATGCGCGATCTGAACAGCCCCTCCGGCGAACCGACGAAGGGCACCTATGTTTTCATGCAGAGGCTGATCGGTTTGATTCAGGATCGCAAGCCGGACTATCTGGCGATGGTGATCGACAGCAGCGACGAAACGGTTTTTCGCAAGGCGATTTTTCCCGAGTACAAAGCCAATCGGTTGGCGAGGCCGGATGATTTCAATCCGCAGGAGCAGCGGATTTTGCAGATCGTGCGCGATGCGGGAATTCCGATTTTCGTCAAACCCGGTTTCGAGGCCGATGACGTGATCGCCACTCTGGCCAAGCGGCTTTGCAACCAGGGGTATGAGACATTCGTGGTGTCGAACGATAAAGATCTACGGCAGATTCTGAACGACTGCACGAAGATGTACGATCCGTATGAGGACATCGTCACCGACGCCGCCGCCGTCCTGGAGAAGCACGGTTACACACCCGGCCAGGCGATCGATATTCAGACGTTGATCGGCGATTCGACGGACAACGTGCCGGGCATTCCGGGGGTCGGGCCGAAGACGGCCGTGAAGCTGATTCAAAAATATGGGCGGGCCGAGGCGGTGCTGGATCACCTGTCGGATCTCACCCCGAAGATGCGTGAGAGTTTTGAGAAGCACGCGGATCGGCTAGCCATGGCCCGGGTGCTGGTGACGCTGCGGGATGATGTGGAGATCGACTTCAACCCGGCGGACTGCGAGTTCAAGGGCTTGAATCAGGAGGGGATGCGAAAGCATTTTGAGGAACTGGGATTCAAGGGACTGATCGACAAGCTCGGTGATTTTCCCATAAAAGCAAAGGGACAAATCAACGGCGACTCCACGCGCGCCGTGCCGGTGAGGAAGCAACCGCAGGGTGAGGGGCTTTTCGGGCCGCTCGGGGATTTAGCGGAATCGGGACAGCCGACGGAGGCTCTCTCCACAAGCCAAGGTTTGAACTACACGCTCGTCGATACCGAATCCACATTCGTCGACTTTTTCAATCAACTGAAAGTGCAAACTCGTTTTGCATTTGACACGGAGACGGATGATCTCGGGGCGATGAAATCGAACATGATCGGGATGAGTTTCAGTTGGGCCGCCGGCACCGGCTATTACGTTCCGGTCGCGGGTCCGGTCGGTTGCACGCCTCTTTCACTCGATCGCGTGCTGCGCGACCTCAAACCGATTTTGGAGAACCCGAAGATTGCCAAAGTCGGACATAACATCAAATACGATCTGCTGGTGATGAAACAGTTGGGGGTGCATGTTGCGGGCGTGGTGCTGGATAGCATGATCGCGGCGTTTTTGCTGGATGCCAGCCGCAATCAATATGGGATGGATGCGCTGGCGGCATCGGTGCTGAAATTCCGAAAAATTCCCACCACCGATTTGATCGGGAAGGGAAAAACGCTCGTCTCGATGGTACGCTGCCCGCTGGATAAAGTGGCGATTTATGCATCGGAGGATGCGGATATTTCCCTGCGACTGGCAGATCATTTCGCCGCTCAACTCGAACGATTGCCGGCGTTGAAGAAGCTGAACGATGAGGTGGAAGTTCCGCTGATTGACGTGTTGGTCGAGATGGAGAGCAACGGCATCGCGATCGACCCGCCGATGTTGAAAGCGCAGAGCATCGTCCTTGGCGAGCGAATCGATGAACTGCGAAAAAAGATCCATCTGGAGGCGGGCACGGAATTCAATATCGACTCGCCGAAGCAGTTGGGCGAAGTGTTGTACACACGATTGAAATTGCCCGTGGTGAAGAAGACCAAGACCGGCCCGAGCACGGATGTGGAAGCATTGGACAAACTGGCGCTGCAGCATCCGGTGCCGAGTCTGGTGCTGGAATACCGCAGTCTGGTCAAGCTGAAGAACACGTATCTCGACAATCTGACCGAGGATGTGAATCCAAAAACCGGCAGGATTCACGCCAGTTTCAATCAGACCGGCGCCAGCAGCGGACGGCTGAGTTGCAGCGACCCGAATCTGCAGAATATTCCCATCCGCACCGATGAAGGCCGCCGGATTCGGCTGGCGTTCATTCCCGGGGACCGCGAAAAAAATGTGCTTCTGGCGGCGGACTACAGCCAGATCGAACTGCGCATTCTCGCCCATCTCACTTCAGAACCCGCGCTCGTCAAGGCGTTCGACAACGATGAAGACATTCATCAGGCCGTGGCTTCCGAAGTGTTTGGCGTCCCGTTGAAAGACGTCACCCGCGAGCAGCGCGGTTACGCAAAGATCGTCAACTTTGGAATCATCTACGGCATTACCGCCCACGGTCTGGTCCGCCGAATTGAGGGCCTGACCTATCCGGCGGCGGAAGAGTTGATCAAGACCTACAACAAGCGTTTCCCCGCCATCCGGGAGTTCTTCGCCGCCTGTGTATTGCAGGCGCAAACGCAGGGCTATGTCGAGACGATCCAGGGCCGTCGCCGCCCGATCCCGGAGATTCAAAGCGGCATCACCTCGATGCGAAACTACGGCGAGCGGTTGGCGATCAACAGCGTGGTGCAGGGATCCGCCGCCGACCTGATCAAGATCGCGATGGTGCGGATTTTCAATCGATTGAAGAAGGATCAACGGCCCAGCAAACTGCTTTTGCAGGTCCACGATGAGCTGGTGTTTGAGACGCCGTTGATCGGCATCGAATCGGAAGCCGCGATGATCCGCGATGAGATGAACGGGGCGATGACGTTGAAGGTGCCGTTGAAGGTGGAGGTGGGATGGGGGAAGAGCTGGGGGGAGGGGAAGTGAAGCATTTCGTGCCACATGGCACGCCAAAGCAGGACGGAGGGTAGTCGCCGCCGATCATTCCATTGAAGGATGTCCCACAAATTCATGAGGATGAAAATCAGGCGAATACGACATGACCGCGCGTTTTGGGGTGCGGTGCCGACACGGAAATCTGCACGTCGCAACCAAGATCAGTCAGGAAGCGCATCAGACGATCGGTCGAAAATCCTTCGAGGCGGCCGTTGACGATCGACGAAACCTTCGGTTGATCGAGCCGGAGCAAAGCGGCGGCCTGCGCCTGGGTCAACTGACGTGATTTAATGGTGCGGCGGATGTGCAAGGCGAGGTTCGCCTTCGCCATCAGGTCGTCGCCGTCCGCCAGGCCCAGATCGGTAAAGACATTGCCGGTGCTGCGAGTGGTGGTGTTTTCCTTATTGGTTTACATGCTCGAATCTTTTTTTCGTGAACCGATTCAGCGACCCTGAGCCTCCGATGGATAAGATCGAGGGTCGATTTCGGGGTTGCGATTCCCGCTTTGGATTTCTTCTGGAAGCAGTGAAGAACATAAACGGTTCCCGCCAGTACGGCTACAATCCTCAAACCTGAAATATCAAGGGTGCCCACTCTGCTTTCTCGTCGGTCCACGCGCGGATACACTACAGGAATGATCTCCCGTAACGACATCAAAACTTTCGTTGACCAAGTTGTGGCGAGATTCAAACCATCGCGGGTCATTCTATTCGGGTCATATGCCCACGGAATTCCGACGACCGATTCGGATGTGGACCTGATGGTGGTCATGCGGCACCGCGGGCCGTCCGCGCGGGTCGCCACGCGCATCCGGTTGGCTTGCCCGCGGAGCTTTCCGATGGATCTGATGGTGCGCTCGCCCGCGGAAGTCCGTCGCCGGATGGCAATGGGAGATTCATTCCTGCGCGAGGTGATGTCGAAGGGAATCGTGCTGCATGAAGCTGACGACGCGTGAATGGGTCGAAAAGGCTGAAGCAGATTACGCGGCAGCGTTGTTGCTGCGCCGGTCCCGCAAAAAGCACAGTCGGGACATTGTCTGCTTCCACCTGCAGCAATGTGTCGAAAAGTACCTCAAGGCACGGCTTCAAGAGGCTGGCATCATCTTTCCCAAGACTCACGACTTGGAACGCCTGCTGGATTTGGCGGTGACCGTTGAACCGCTGTGGGCATCACTTCGCCCGTCTATGGCCGCCATTACTGACTACGCGGTTGAAGTGCGTCAGCCTGGGCGTACTACAAGCTCGATAGAGGCGCAAACCGTGCTGCGGGCGTCAAGTCGGATTCGGGATTTGATCCGTTTGAATTTGGGATCCTGGCGAGAGGTGAGTGTGTATTTGGCACGAGTCAGTCCGCGATACAGATCATATAAACAGGAGGAATCATGGCGGTCCCCGGATATCAAGAGTTTATGCTTCCACTCCTAAAGCTCGCAGCCGACGGCAATGAGTATTCCATTGCTGCGGCGGTGGCCATGCTTGCCGAAGAGATGAAGATTAGCGCCGACGATCGCGCCTCGTTCTTGCCTAGCGGAACGCAAACGAAACTCTATAACCGCGTGGCGTGGGCAGCAACCTATCTAAGCAAGAGTCTACTTATCGAAAAAATAGGACGCGGACGTTTTAAGGTCGCCACGAGGGGTCTTGAAGTTCTGCAAAAAAATCCGCCGCAGATCAATAGTGCATTTCTTGATCAATTCTTGGAATATCGTGCGTTTAAAGCAAGAAAAACGGAAAAGATCGAAATGACGGTTGGACTTAAGAATGACGAATGCGAGGCTGCAAACGAGCCGGACATCACGCCGGATGAACAAATGGACGTGGCGTACACGGAATTAAGAGAGACCCTGGCTGACGAACTGCTGGGTCGCGTTCGCGCCGGCACACCCAAGTTTTTCGAGCATCTCGTCGTGGATCTACTGGTCGCGATGGGATACGGCGGGTCGCGTGTGGACGCCGCTCAAGTGGTGGGAAAAAGTGGTGACGGCGGCATTGACGGGGTCATCAAGGAAGATCGACTGGGGCTCGATATGGTCTACATTCAAGCCAAGCGGGTTGAGAGTGATATCGGTCCGGGCGCGATTCGCGAATTTGTCGGTTCGCTCGGCGAAAGAAAAGCGAACAAAGGTGTATTCATCACTTCCGGCGGGTTTACGGCAGGTGCGAGAGAGGCCGCGAACAAAGCGCATACGCGGATTGTGCTCATCGACGGTGAACAACTGGCAGACTTTATGTTCGATCACGGCGTGGGCGTCTCGGATTATAAAACCTACACAGTAAAGAAGCTCGACAGCGATTATTTTGAGGGCATATGAGGAAAAATCGAACTATTGCAAAGTTGTTTTATAGTTCGAATCTCGAAAGGCATTAAGCAGGTGGATAGACGGTAAAACCCAGAGTGATCGCGGCATCTCGCATCCGGCGGTCAGTTGCGGTCAGTTGCGGCCAGTTCCGATTCTTTGGACTCTTAAGCCGCGGCAAGGTGAATCGCATCGAGCGTACGTAACGGAAGAGGCGATATTCGGGAGTGGCATAATTCAATGATCGCCTCGAACCGCGCGATGATGGGAGAACGCATTGCGACAATGATAATCAGCCCGGCAGCAATATTTGCATCATAGGCTGTGAGGGATTGGCGTGCACCGCCGCGATGGAGATCGCCAATAGCTTCCTTGCGGCGTAACTGTTTACCGTGCCCAGATCATCGGGAACTGCAGCGTATAAACACCGCACACATCCTACATCCGGCGGACGATCTCGCGAAACCGTCGGCGAATCGATACTATTTCGGGCAGTGACGGCGAACAGTTACGGAGACGAAGGATGAAAATGAGAAGTGACCCCTTTGTTTCACCCGGAACTCTAGAGCATTGCTGTCAAATGATGACTGCCCTCCTTGACAATCATGACATCCCAATTTTTTACGTCGGCAAATTTCGAGAATACGGTGTGGGGGTTCTTGATGGAGGTTCATCTTACATAACGATGTATTTTTGTCCGTGGTGTGGACAAAAGTTGCCGCCGAGTCTCAGAGATGCTTGGTTTGACGAGATGGTCCGGTTGGGCATTGAGCCTGGAAGTTCTGACACTCCTGAAGCATTTATGTCTGAACAATGGTGGATAAAGAGTGGCGAAATGGAGGCCAAGAAAGGCAGTTCATAATACTCAGGAAACAAATAGGGACAGCCGTGGCTCTGTCTCAACCCTACCGATGTTCGGCGCATGTTCGGTAGCGCGGTGATGGACGCCTCATTACAACCTGGAGGATGGAAACCAGCAAGTCCGCCCTCGAACACATGCGCCGCGCTTACGCATTGGGCAAGCGAGTCTGGCCGGACTATCGCTCGCCGTTCAGCCGGCACGACTACACGCGGCCCCAGCTCTTCGCCTGTTTGGTCGTACGCGAGTCGCTGCGCCTGAGCTACCGCAAGGCCGAGGCGTCCCTCGACGACGTGCCGGCGCGGCGTAAGGTCGAATGATTAGCCCGTGATGACCGGTCACTACCACAAGACCAGGCTGAGGATAAGGGGTCACTTCTCATTGATTGACTTTCGCCTTTTGGGCGAATATCCGCAGAACTGGGCGTCGCTGGTCAACGAGCCGTTGCCCGACGCTCAACGGGCCGCCGCCCGCGAATGCCTGACGCGCGGCCGCCCTCACGGCGACGCGGATTCGATCGTCCGTACCGCCGCCACTCTCGGACTTGCCCATACCCTCCGCCCTCGCGGAAGACCGCGGAAAACGGAGACGAAGGATGAAAATGAGAAGTGATCCCTTTTTTTCTCTGCCCGGCGACTTGCACCTGAGCGACTGGCCCGTCCCACGGCCCACTGACTGGCAGCAAATTGTCGAGTCTCATTGGGAGGAAAAGGAGGTCGCTCAACTGAGGGAGTGTGCAAAGCGAGGTCGCCCCTTTGGGCAACCTCCCTGGGTGACGGCGACCGCCGGGCGATTGGGTTTGGAATCCAGCCTGCGAGCACCGGGCCGATCTAAACTCGATGATCCGTAAGTGGTTATTTAAAAATAAGATATGAAAACGGTGCCCGGCACCTTCTCTTGCGCCCAGCACCTTCTCTTGCGCCTGTTTGCGACGAAGAAACGCGCGTTCGCGCCGGTGAAACGCGTGTTTGCGCCGATGAAACGCGCGTTTGCGCCGATGAAACGCGCGTTTGCTGTCTTTGAACAAAAGGATCGTAGGGTGGGTGTACTCGCCCACCGTTTCCCCAACGAACGCGGTGGGCGATTACGCCCACCCTACCCGACTACCCGGCTCCCCACGTAAAACTCACCGCGAGTCCACAGTCAGATAAAAACCCGCCGGTGCGCCAATCAAGACAGAATCGCACCGATCCATCTGGAAATGACTGCGGGAATCAAACGCTTAAAGATATCTTCAAAGCGATAAAAGACATCTTTCACCGCGCAAAAGACGTCTTTAAAACTTTCAAAGACATCTTTCACCGCGCAAAAGACGTCTTTAAAACTTTCAAAGACGTCTTTCACCGCGTTAAAGATGTCTTTGAAGGAATGAAAGACGTCTTTCTTCTCATGAAAGACGTCTTTGGAACGGTTGAAGACATCTTTGCCTGCAACAAAGACGTCTTCGCACGACTTAAAGATGTCTTTGTTCACGTAGCGGGAAATTAAAACCATGCAGGGTCGGCATCCTCGCCGGCATTGGTTATCCACGATTCCCATCCCCTGAGAGATGTAGGACCACGCGTCACCGGCAAATGGTCCGCACGAGTACGTGCGGACCCTACTTGGCTTTTTGGCCAACCGACTTTGATCTAGTTGGCTTACGTAGCTAGCGCTAAGGTGCGTCCCAATCAGCTTTTTGAAACGCTAAAATGAGATTCTTGTCGCACTCATCCAAAACTTCGCCTTCCCCAAGATGGACATGTTGGTTATTGGATTGTTCCACCGCCAACGACAAGAGCAACGAGGCCAGATAGACTAGGCCCTCACTATTCCCTGCCAAACGAACAGTCTGGCCATCGTCCATCATGTTAAGGGCCGCATGTAGGAGGCACGGTTTCTGCTCAAGAATTTCAGAAGCCATCTGTGACACCTGTAAACTCAGACCCTTGATCTTCTCCATCATTTGGGCGTTCACTGCTCCTCCGGCAAATAAATGTGGCTATTTCCATTGCCCTTTGGCACAAACGATTCCTTGCCATTTGGCTTTACAATGGTCCGGACTTCTTCAAAGTTCATGTGTGGGGCGCCCGCATGATTGCCGGACTTTGCCAAGTCGCTATCGGTAAATCTTACTTGCCTTGTTCCATCGGCAGAGACATATCTGCCCGGACCGGCCTGTTTATATCCTTCCCCAAGCCAGGTAGGGTGGGCGTACTCGCCCACCGTTTCCATTATTCGCCCGCCGACTTAGCAATGTCATCGAAATTCAACGCCGGCCCCACTCGGCCATCGCACCGGCAATTCCAATCCAAATCATACTGCCCTCGGCTCACAGATTGAAGGAACGTGCTGTGCGGCCAGGCATGCGGACAATCAACGTATTGATGTTTGACCGCATTATAGTGAATGTAGTCGAGATGGCGATTGCGATCGTTTTCATCTCGGATGGTGTGTTCCCGGAACCGTCGCTGCCAAACGCCGCGCGATCGTTGGCGAAGGCGGGAACGGGATCGCGATTGTTCCGGACCGCCGTGGGTGAGATATGACCGCGTGAAGGTTGTTTTAATCGAGGTAATTCGCCGGGAAAAATCGGCGTCGCCATCGGGCAGCGTGATCAGCAGATGCAGGTGATCGTGCAGCAGCACGATGGCATTCAGCGCGAACGGGTGCGACTGCCGGCAATGCTCGATGGACCCGCGCAGAAGAGCGCGGGCCGGTTCGCCGGCGAAGATCGTCGCTCGGCGCTCGGTGACGAGGGTGAGGAAGAACGTGCCACCGGGTTGGATCGCCCGACGATAATCGGGCATGATTTGAATGTAAACCGGCTCGATTCGCCGGTCAACGAAAGGTGGGCGAGTACGCCCACCCTACCGGACTTTTCCGGAGATGTGGAATAACCTCGGGAGCACTCACGATGAAATCATGGCACTTCGTTCTGGGACTGATGTGTTTAGCGGGTTCGATGGCGTGGGCGGAGGACCGACCGAAACTGCCCAACATCGTCGTTTTCATATCCGACGACCACGGCATGCTTGATTCCGAACCCTACGGTGCGACGGACATTCGCACGCCAAACATGAAGCGGCTGGCGGCCGAGGGAGTAAAGTTCACCCATGCCTTTGCTGCGTCGCCCAGTTGCGGGCCAAGCCGCACGGCGATTCTGACCGGTCTGTGGCCCGCTCGAAACGGCGCCGAACCGAACCACAGGCCCAAGCGGGTCGACGTGGCTGGTTTACCCCTGGTGCTTCACAAGCTCGGGTATCAAGTCGCCGCCATCGGCAAGGTGGCGCACAATGATTTCGCAAAGTACTACGATTTTGATTTTGTTGCCGGCCCGAGCCCCGGTGCGGTCGACACGCAAGCCGCTCTCGCATTTTTGAAGACTCGCGATAAGTCCATGCCGCTTTGCCTGATCTTTGGCACGCACTATCCGCACACGCCGTGGATCGCCAACGACGGATATGATCCCGCCACGATCCAACTCCCGCCCACGTTCGTAGATACGACCGTCACACGCGAACAGCGGACAAAATACTACAGTTCGATCACCGCTGCGGACCGGTTGCTCGGCGAGCTTCGCGAAATGACGCAAACGCACTTGCCCGGCGACACGTTGTTCATCTATACCGCCGACCAGGGTGCAGCCTGGCCTTTCGCCAAATGGGATCTCTACGATGCGAGCATTCGGGTGCCTTTCATTATTGCATGGCCTGGGCACGTGAAACCCGCAACCAACAACGATGCCATGATTTGCCTGCCTGATCTTCTGCCGACATTCATCGAACTTGCCGGCGGAAAAGTGCCCGATGGACTCGATGGCAAGTCATTTCTTCCCCTCCTTGTCGGTGCGACCGCTACTCATCGCGATCGGGTCTTTGCGACTTGCAGCGGGGATGGCAATTTCAACGTCTATCCCAGTCGGAGCCTGCGCACTGGCGAGTGGAAATACATTCTGAACCTGCATCCTGAGTTTCAGCATCACACTCACATCTCGCGATCCGCTGGACCGGCGAACGGAATCCTCTACTGGCAGACATGGATTACGGCAGCGGCGAACAGTGTGGCAGATGCCGCCGTCGTAAAACGTTACGTTGAACGGCCGGCCGAAGAACTTTACGACCTCAAGGAAGACCCTTTCGAACAGCATAACCACGCCGCAGATCCACAAAATGCCCAGCGGCTTGCGGCGATGCGCTCAGAAGTGAAAGCTTGGATGCTCCAACAGGGTGACAAGCAGACGGTCTTTGGTAAGCCACTGTTAACTGGTGAGCCAGTCACAATAATCGGCGACGGAGGTGCCAGGAAGCGGGCCGATAAACCATAATGTTCCGGGTAACTGTTTACCGTGCCCGGAACATCGGGAAATGCCGCGTAGAATGACCGCGCACATTCTACATCCGGAGGACGATCTCGCGAAACCGTCGGCGAATCGACACTATTTCGGTCAGTGAGGGTAAACAGTTACCTTGCGGCGAAGGGTGGCCCATAGTTCCAATCGTGCAATTTCCGATGTCACGACGGTAATGCCAGCGATCACCTCCGCAGTAATTGCCGCCGAATCCATTTCCGGGACATAGAGTTTCACAAGGCAGGATGTATCCCAGTAGGCCATTCTCAGTCCCGCCCCTCACGAGAGTCGGTGAGAATCTGATCGCTGGCAAGCGTGTGTTGCCCCGACCCGACGGACGCACGCAGCGTATCAAGCCGCGTCATCCAGTCTTGCGCGATGCTGGAGCCTGGCACGCTTTTTTGTCGACGGAGCGCGGCACTCAGATGGAGCGGCAGTTTTTCCTGCTCCTCAGGCGGCAGTCGGTCGGCTGCATTTTCTATTTCCGTGAGCGTGGACATGTCTATTGCGTTACAATCCGTGAGTGTTCATGGCAACGGTTGGCTCAGGAGATGACAACGGCATATCATTTACCGATCTAAAAAGCCCAAACTCCTTACCCCATCATGGAACTCGCCCCCTCCACCAATTTCACACCGACCAAAGATGATCGACCGGTCATGCCACCGCCGTTGCCGGTCATGTTGGTGACCATCGAAGACGCCCGACTTGCGGCGGCGGCGGGATTGGAGCGCGATCTCGATGCGTTCTATGTCGGTCTGCTCCAGTTCGAGCGGGAGGCGAAGGACGAGGGGATCGTCTACAAGGCGGAGAACTTCAGATTGTTCATTGAGGTTCAGGAAGGGCCCGTGCTTCGCGACGACATGCGGATGCTGGGGGTGGTCGTCAAATCATTGCCGGATCTCATGCGGAAATTTCGCGAAGCCGAGATCGAATTCTCCCGCGAGCGCGGCCTGACTGCCGGTGACGAGCGACTGGTGCTGCTCGATCCCGCCGGGAACTGGTTGCGGATCATGCAATCTAAATTGATTGTTTAGGGGATGCCCCTTGTCAGTTGTCAGTGGTCCGTTGTTAAGAAATGCGGGTCCGCGATATCTTCAAACACTGACCACTGACATGCTTAGAAAACCCATCATTGGAATCGCGGGGGGCATCGGCAGTGGCAAGACCTTTGTCGCGCGGTTGTTTGGCGAACTGGGATGCCTGGTGATCGAAGCCGATGCGCTGGTTCGCGAGGCCTATCTCGACCCTGTCATTCGGGGGACGCTTCGAGAATGGTGGAATGATGACTTGTTTTTGACCGATGGCAGCGTGGATCGAACGGCGATCGCGCGGAAGGTGTTTGACGATCCGGAGCAACGGCAAAGGTTGGAGCGACTGCTGCACCCGTGGGTCGGAGCTCGTCGGGAAGCGATGCAGCGGGATGCCGATGTGAAGACGTCGGCGTTTGTGTGGGACACGCCGTTGCTGTTTGAGACCGGTTTGAATAAGGCCTGCGATGCGGTGGTTTTTGTCGATGTTCCCGATTCGGAACGGCTTCGGCGGGTGGTCGCCCAACGCGGTTGGAACGCCGAAGAACTGCATCGTCGAGAAATTTTGCAAATGCCACTGGACAAGAAGCGTCGATTATCGCATTATGTCGTCAACAACACCGCTGAAACTGCCGACATGAGTGCAGCACGGCCTGGTGGGACCCGCAGACAAGTCCGAGAGATTTTTTTCCGAATTGTTGCAGGCTTGCCAGACCGCCCCATACGGGCCTAAGATTACTCACCCTATCCTTATTCAAATGGTGGTGATGTTTGGGTGAGTCGTTGGTGAAGCCGTTTTTCCGCTTATTTCGTTCAGCAGACTGAATACTTGATAACTTCCCCTTAATTGATCTTCATTATCGTGCGGCTCTTTTTGAAGGGCCTGAAAAGGTTTCTCCCCTCGCTAGCCGTGTGAACGGAATCGGTGGTTTCGCCAGTGTGGCGGACGCCGGATTCTTCCCGTCGACGGGTGGAAGACTCTGTCGTTTCCCGCATTGAACTTACACGGAGGCCATTCCATGGCAAAGTCCCCCACCCGCAGTCGTAAAAAAAGTGAACACGCCGAACCGGACTCGCAAACCCCGGAAATGCAATCTGAAGTCGCGGAGCAATCCGCTGCCCCCGTGGCGATGATAGAAGCCCCGCCGGCGGTCGAGGCACGCCCCGAACCCAGGGAACAACCCAAGGCCGAACCGCGCCAAGAGCCCCGTCAGGAGACTCGGCAAGAGCCCCGCGGGGAACGCAACGATCGCGGTGGCGAGCGGAGCGGCGATCGCGGCGGGGACAGAGGCGGAGACCGCGCCGCCGATCGCGGGAGTCGCGATCACAAGCAGACGCCTTCCGAAGACGTCGCCGATTTCGATGCGGAAACCAACGCCAAGTACGAGCAGGTCAAGGGCGGCAAGCTCTACATCAAAGACCTCCAGCAGATGGATGTTCTTGCCCTCCACGAGATCGCCAAGACCGAAAATATCCAGGATTACATCGGGCTGAAAAAACAGGATCTGATCTTCCAGATTCTCCGCAGCCGCATTCGTCAGAATGGTCTGATGTATGGCGAAGGCGTTCTGGAAATTCTGCCGGATGGTTTCGGTTTCCTTCGCAGCCCGGAATACAACTATCTTCCGTGCCCGGACGATATCTACATCAGCCCCAGCCAGATCCGCCGCTTCGGTTTGCGGAACGGGCATGTGGTTCAAGGGCAGATTCGTCCGCCCAAGGAATCCGAGCGCTACTTTGCGCTGCTTCGCGTCGAGGCCATCAACGGTGAGGATCCCGAGCGCATCACCGAGACCAGCAACTTCGAAGACCTCACGCCGTTGCACCCCAATCGGCGGTTGAGCCTGGAATCGGATCCGAAAGATCTGAACATGCGCATCTGCGATCTGGTGACGCCGATCGGCAAGGGCCAGCGCATGCTGATCGTCGCTCCGCCGCGCACCGGCAAAACGGTGCTGCTGCAAAAGATCGCCAACAGCATCAGCGCCAATCACCCCGAGGTGATTCTGATCATTCTGCTCATCGACGAACGGCCTGAAGAAGTCACCGACATGGAGCGCAACACCAAGGCCGAAGTCGTCAGCAGCACGTTCGACGAACCCACCGCCCGCCATGTGCAGGTGGCTGAAATGGTGATCGAAAAAGCCAAGCGTTTCGTCGAGTTCGGCAAGGATGTGGTCATCTTGCTCGACTCCATCACCCGCCTGGCCCGCGCCTACAACACCGAGGTCCCCCACTCCGGCAAAATCCTCACCGGCGGCGTCGATGCCAATGCCCTGCAGAAGCCGAAACGCTTCTTCGGTGCCGCCCGAAACATCGAAGAAGGCGGCAGCCTGACGATCCTGGCGACCGCTCTGATCGACACCGGCAGCAAGATGGACGAAGTGATCTTCGAGGAATTCAAGGGCACCGGCAACGCCGAATTGCACCTTGACCGCCGTCTGGTGGATCGCCGCGTGTACCCGGCCATCGACATCAACGGTTCCGGCACCCGCCGAGAAGAATTGCTGCTCGATCCGAAGGAGCTGGAACTGGTCTATCGCCTTCGCCGCGTGCTGAGCGACATGAACCCGGTTGAAGCGGTGGAGTTGCTCAAGGGTCGGCTGGAGAAGGTGCCGAGCAATGGGCAGTTCTTGATGTCGATGAATTTGGATT
>JANXVV010000189.1 GCA_025351525.1 Humisphaera sp.
ACGGAATAAACGATGGGCTATGAAATATGCGGGCTAATTCCCATCCTGCAGATTATGGCCCGCAGGAGGCTTTCGGCAGAGCAAACCTGACGTAACCCCGCAAGGCGTGCGCTTCACACCGGCGCTGCGAACAACTGCCGCTCATACAACTGCTGATACACCTCACACGTCTCCAGCAATTCCGCGTGTTTGCCTTGGCCGACGATCTGGCCTTTCTCCATCACGATGATCGTGTCGGCGGAGATGATCGTGCTGAAGCGGTGCGCGATCACGAAGGTCGTCCGCTCGTGCATCAGCCCTTCGATCGCCTTCTGAATCAGCCCCTCGCTTTCGGCATCCACCTGGCTGGTGGCTTCGTCGAGAATGAGGATGGGGGTTTCGCGTAGGATGGCGCGGGCGATGCAGAGGCGCTGGCGTTGGCCACCGGAAAGCTGGGCGCCATGCTCGCCAAGGATGGCGTCGTAGCCGTTGGATTTTTCCAGGATGAATTCATGCGCGAACGCGCGTTTGGCGGCGGCGATGATGGCTTCGCGTTTCGCAAGCGGTTGGCCATAGGCGATATTTTCGGCGATGGTACCGGGGAAGATCACCGCTTCCTGCGTGACGATGCCGATCTGTTTGCGAAGCGATCGAAGCGTGGCGTGTTTGATGTCGATGCCGTCGATCAGCACGCGGCCTTGTTGGGGATCGTAGAAACGGGGGAGCAGGGCTAAGAGCGTGGTTTTGCCACTGCCATTGCGGCCAACAACGGCAACGCTTTTCCCGCGCGGGACGATGAGGCTGACGTTTTTCAGGGCGGGGGTGGTGGCGTTGGGGTAGGTGAAGGTTAGATTTTCGAAGCGGACTTCGTGTTTTAAGGGTGGAAGCATTTGTCGGCGGTCAGAGGGGGAACCCGGGGCGTCGCCTACGGCTTCCGCCCTCGGCTTGAGCTTCGTCAGGGTCGTTTGTGCCGTTGAGTATTTGCGGTCGCGCTCGACCGGGACATCCATCGTCTCGAAGATGCGGGCGGCGGCGGAGTTGGATTTTTGCAGGGCGTTGTTCACCTTACTGAATTTTCGGAGCGACTCGCCGATGATCGTCAGGCAGGCCATCACGCCCATGAAATCGGTCGGGTCGAGTTCGTGCGTCACCCGCATCAAATACGCGGCGTACATCACAATCGCGCAGACCACGAAAAACGTCAGCGTCTCCATCAGCGGCGCGCTAAACGCATCGATGCGGCTCATCTTCAACTGCTCGCCGATCAGCCCTCCCATGATGCGGGTGTATCGCCGTCGCTCAAACCGCTCCGCCCCGGCGGCCTTCACGACACGGATGCCAATCAATGTGCCTTCAAGCTGTCCCAACATGCTTGAACTGCTCTGCAGCGCCTTACGGCTGGCCCGCCGCATTTTTTTGCCGAATTTTCGGATGATCGCAAACATCAGCGGGCCAAACAGCACGATGCCGAGCGTCATGCGGTAGTCGAGATAGACCGCCAATATGAAAAAGACGAACGCCTTGATCGGCTCCTGAATGCTCTGGCCGAGCACCGTCTTGAATCCATCCTGCAACCCGCCGGCATCCTGCACCAATCGACTGGTGACATCACTGGTGCCCTTCATTCCGAAGAACCCGAGGGGAATGTGCAGCACGTGATCGTACAGATCGCGACGTAAATCATTGACCGCCAAAATCGCGGCTTTGTCGGAATAATATTCCTGGAAATAGCGCAGGCTGTTGGTGATGATCGTCAGCCCGCCGACGATTCCCAGCACCACCGCGAGCGCCCACAATACATTTTTCGGCAACCGGTTCGCGGTGTCGATCATCGCGCGGTAATGCCACGGTAAAGGCGGCAACGATAATTGCATCGGCCTAGTTTGTTTCGAGTTTGTCACCTGAAGAAGTATTGTCGAACTTTGAGGATCGGCGATGGCTTGGAGCGTATCTTTCGCCCGATCGGCACGGATCACATCGAACTGATGCAAGCCAGCACTCCGGGCGGTGCCTCGGTCGATCTTCAGCAGCTTCACCTCTTCAGGATTATCCGACACGCGAGCCGCCAACCGGTGTTCAACGACGATGCGGGCGGTGTAGTTTTGCAGGGTGTCATCGTTCAGCAGCAGCCGCAGGATCGGCAGCAGCGCGCCCATTCCACCCGCGCTGGTCAACCCCACCAGCAGCGCGCAGCCGATCGAAATCGCGACAATCTTGCGATGCGGATACAGATAACGGCACGCCCGCCAGAAGTCGGCGGTGCTCTTGTTCTTCTTTCGCTGCTCTCGGGATACTTCAGAACTCATGCGGCGCGATCCTCTCGGTCGATAAACATTTAGGCCCGATAGGTTATCGGACGGAAAAGATCGGAAAGTATAGCCGAAGAGGCTGGTCAGTTGTCAGTGGGCCGTGGTCAGTCGTTGAAATTCGACTTTTTCGAAGGACCACTGACCACGGACCACTGACTATTTTGCCTTGTCTTGGAGCAATAGAATTATGTCCATGAAAATTCCCCTGTCGAAGCCTGACATCACTCAGCGAGAAATCGATGCGGTCATTGATGTGCTGCACGGCGACACTCTGTCGATCGGTCCTAAGGTTGAAGAATTTGAAAAGCGGTGCGCGGCGCTGGCCGGTCGCCGCCATGCCGTCGCGGTTTCGTCCGGCACCGCCGGCTTGCACTGCTGCATGATCGCGGCGGGCATCAGTGAGGGACACGAAGTCATCACCACCCCCTTTTCGTTCGTCGCCTCCGCTAATTGCATCCTGTTCGTCGGGGCCAAACCGATCTTTGTCGATATCGATCCGAAAACGCTTAACCTGGATGTCAGCAAGGTGAGAGCGGCCATCACCCCGAGGACCAAGGCCATTGTCGCAGTTGAAGTTTTCGGCCACCCCGGCGGGATGATCGAACTCGAACAACTTGCCCAGCAACATGAACTGGTGCTGATCGAAGATTGCTGCGAAGGTTTCGGTGGGTTCGACGGCAAGCGGGCCATCGGTTCTTTTGGCCGCGCGGGTGTCTTTGGATTTTATCCCAACAAGCAAATTACCACGGGCGAAGGCGGCATGATCGTCACCGATGACGATGCCTTCGCCACGACGTGCCGCAGCTTGCGCAATCAGGGCCGCGAAGGGATGGCGTGGCTCGCCCACCAACGCCTTGGCTACAACTACCGCCTCGACGAAATGAGCGCCGCCCTCGGTGTGGCCCAGATGGAACGTCTGGAAGACATCCTCGACAAACGCCGCAAGGTCGCCCACATTTATATGGAACGGTTGATGACCAGCCGTTACCTCATTCTACCGACGCTGACCGAAGACGACCTGATGAGTTGGTTCGTCTTCGTCGTGCGGCTGAATGATCTCTTCGAGATGGGCGATCGCGATCAGGTGATGAAAGATCTGCGCGCCGCCGGCATCGGTTGCAACAATTATTTCCCGCCGATCCATTTACAACCGTACATGGCGGAGAAGTTTGGGCATCAACCGGGTGACTTCCCGATCACCGAATACGTGGCAGCTCGAACGCTCGCCCTGCCGTTCTTCGGGAAGATGACCGGACGGCAGATCAACCACGTCTGCGATACGCTGGAAAAAATATTGGAGAAGACGTTGATGGGGAGGAAGGGAAGGTTTTGAGGTGGCATGGGCGTCTCGCCCGTGCTTTCTTGATTCATTATTTAGCCGGTCTCGCTTGCGAGCCGCGTCTGGCAGGATGCGTTCCCGGACACGGCTCGCAAGCGATACCGGCTAAATATGAACTCCATCTCGTTCATTAATTCAGACCTGACTATTAGCCACATCAACGTCTTCTCCAATATTTTTTCCAGCGTATCGCAGACGTGGTTGATCTGCCGTCCGGTCAACTTCCCGAAGA
>JANXVV010000190.1 GCA_025351525.1 Humisphaera sp.
CGAGCTGACGGCACGCGCCGCCCGGCTCACCGCCGAGCGCGACTTTTTAAAAAAAGTCGCGGGCTACTTTGCGACACCCCCGAACGGAGGTTCGCGGTGATTCACCACCACCGATTCCAATCATCCTCATCCGGTGTTCGAGAACCGGATCGACCGCGACTTCACCGCGATGGGCATGGACCGGAAGTGGGCCGCTGACATTACCTACATCCATACCAATGAAGGCTTTTTGTACCCGGCTGCCAGTACGCCGGCAAGCAGTATCAGGACAAGCTGATCGAGTTCAGTCTGGAGTGCAGCATGAGCGTTGTGGGCAACTGCTGGGACAACGCGGTGGTCGAAAGTCTTTGGGCCCGCTTGAAAAACGAGCTGGTGTTCCAGCGCACCTTCGCCACAAAGCAGGAGGCGATGGATGCGATCTTCGAGTAAATTGGGCAGGGTATCATCAGAAACGAAGGCATAGCTCACTCGGCGATGTCAGCCCCGAAGCGTTCGAGGCAAAACAGAACTGACACCGGACCTGGGCGCGCCCGTTTTTCGTGGGGAAGATCAAACTCGGGATAGCGATTTATCAAGCCCTGCAAAATTGGATCGTCATCAACCCGCTGGGCGCGACTTTTGGGACTGGGGACACGGGCAGCAATGTCCTCGGGCGGCGATTGTCGTGATGGCGTAAGATAATTCGCTTGATTGCGATCACGATCGGCCCATAGATCCACGTTTTTTTGATGTTCTTCCGCAAAATCGGACGCCGCGACGCCTTTCTTCGCGCAGGCAATAAAGAACGTCGCAGATGCCCAATCAGATTGCATAATGGCTTCGCAGGCCTCCTCCTCTTCCCGGCCGATGTTAGCTCGAAATTTCGCTTTCATTTTATTAAGCTTTTTCCATGAAGTTAGCGAATGATCGTAAGCTTCGAGTGCCCATTTCATATACGTAATCGCTGGCTTTCCGTATTCCTCCGAACGAAGGGAAGCTGTAGAGGACTCAATGACCCACTTGATCTCCCCCACCCGTCGCTCAAGAGCGCTGGAGCTCATACCGGCATTGAGATCGGTGTCAGTGTGTTCTAACAGGTTTAGCACCGGCAGCATCTTCTCCGGCACCCGTCCACCTGAATTCGATGGTTGTGACTGCTGATGACGATGCTGCGACAGCAGCAGGACCAGCTTTTGAACCTGCGCCTGTTGAATGAAATCGACGCCGACACCTTCGCCCGCAAGGACACCGAGTTCCGCGACCGGATGGCGAAGCTGACGTTGGAACTGGAATCCGCCGACCGCTCGCGCGACGAACAAGCGGATCTGGCAATGAAGGTTTTCGAACTATCGCAAGCCCTGACAGAGCGATGGCTTGCGGCCGATTACGCGGAGAAACGCCAGATCCTTGAAATGGTCTTTTCGAACTTTCGCCTGGAAGGCGTAAGTCTTGTCTACGAAACGAGAAAGCCCTTCGACATTCTTGCCAAAGGGCTTCTTGTCTCATCAAGTCGGGGCGACAGGATTCGAACCTGCGACCTTCTGGTCCCAAACCAGACGCTCTACCAAGCTGAGCTACGCCCCGGACTTATCCAAAATCCCCTTGCATCGTGCGACGAATTTTAGGAAACCCCGCCGGATATCTCGCTTCCAGTTTCAGCCGTTTGTGGCTGCGGCAAGCCATTCCACCGCCCACTACCGCTACGGACGATGGCAACGGTGTCCACATGTGACAATACTACCCCCCGGAAGCTGCGGATGCAATTGAGGGTCAATCCTCGCCACCGCTGGCGTCCCGGCTCACTCCCCCTATAATTCTCCCGAGTGTTCAATGAGTCAGAGGATTTTGAAGGGAGCCGCGTTGCCAGACCGCTATTTTCTGCACACTTTTGAGAATGGTTTAACCCTCTTGGCCGAGCGGATGCCGGCGATGCAGTCCGCCGCCATGACCTTTCTAGTCCCGGCGGGTTCAGCGACCGACCCGATCGATCGGTGCGGATCGGCCACGGTTCTGTCGGACCTGATCATGCGCGGGGCCGGTCATCGCGACGTGCGGCAACTGTCCGATCACCTCGACAGCCTTGGCCTTCAACGCAGCAGCAGCGTCGGCATTCATCACACCCGTCTCGGTTGCGCGGGCGTTGCGCCGAAAGTGATGGAGGGGCTTTCCGCCTTTGCCGACATGGTTCGCCGACCGCAGATGCCCGAGAGCGGCTTCGATGCGGCGCGAGATTTGGCGCTTCAAGCCCTCGCCGGTGTCGATGATGAGCCACGGCAGAAGTTGATGATCAAGCTGCGCGAGTGGCACTTCCCATCACCCTATGGCCGCAATACCATGGGGGAAAAGGATCACCTCGAAAAACTGACCCTCGGGCTTTGCAAGGTGGATTTGCTTGATCGCTACCAACCGCGCGGGGCGATATTGTCGGTCGCGGGGAACATCGATTATGACCATCTGCATCGCGAGGTTGAAAAACTGTTCGGCACCTGGCACGCCCGCGAAGCGCAGCCCATTACGCTTATGCCGCCGCCCGGTCATCATCGGCATGAGGAGCAGCAGAGCGAGCAGACGCACATCGGCATCGCCTATCCGTCCATCCCCGAGACCCACGAAGATTATTACACGATGCGGCTGGCAATCGAAGTGCTGAGCGGTGGGATGAGTGGCCGACTGTTCACCGAGATCCGCGAGAAGCGGGCACTGGTCTACAACGTGTCCGCCGGCTACTCCAGTCTCAAGGGCCAGGGCAGCATTCTTGGCTACGCCGGCACGAGCAACGAGCGCGCCCAGGCCACTCTCGACTGCTTCATTCACGAGCTGTATCGCCTGCAGGATGGCATCACCGAAGATGAATTGAATCGCGCCAAGACCGGGCTTAAAGCCAGCACAATCATGCAGGGTGAAAGCACATCCGCCCGCGCCGGTTCGATCGCGCACGACTTTTTCATGCGGGGACGAATCCGCACTCTGGAAGAGATCAAAGCCGCGATCGATGGCGTGTCGCTGGATCAAACCAACGCCTGGTTGAAGGGCAACAGACCCGGCCCGTTCACCATCGTGACCGTCGGGCCCAAGGCGTTGACGATTCCCGAATAGCGTGGAAAATTCTGATGAACCACGACGTCACGAAAGCACGAAGGAATGCATAGTTCACGCCGGGATCGGAGCCTCAGGCGACGACCCGGATTCCGCCCCGATGGAGCTTTCGATGAATACGCCGCGTCTCGCCATGATCTTCGCACTGGGACTCACCTCCTGCGGCTCCCACTCCCATCCCGTCACCGAGAGCGATGCGACATTCCTATCCGCTTCGCCGCACCAGTTGATCGTCACTCTCCGCACGCAAGGCGACTTCACCAACTCGCGATCGCTCCCCCTCCTCGACAATGCGATCGTTAAAATCGGTGGAAGACAATCCAACCTCGGAAGACTTCAACCCGGCCAAAACATCCGTATCTTTCGAGATGATGTCACCCACGAAGTCGTAGAAATCGATGCTCCCTAAACTACTGTGGTTCGGGCTTCCAGCCTGCCCCATTCAAAGATGCATGCCAAAAGCCCGCACCACAATGAAACCTTAAAACAGGCAACCCCAATGGCTCTCACCTTCCAACAAACCCAACTCCCCAACGGATTGGACATCGTCGCCGAGATCAACCCGGATTCTCATTCCGCCGCCCTCGGTCTGTTCGTCAAGACCGGCTCGCGCGATGAGGCTCTGGAAATCAACGGCGTTTCCCACTTCCTCGAACACATGATGTTCAAAGGCTCGGCCAAATACGGCTGGGAAGACGTCAACCGCATTTTCGACGAGATCGGTGCCCGCTACAATGCGTTCACCAGCCAGGAAATGACCGCCTACTACGCCAACGTGCTGCCGGAATTCACCGAGCGGGCGGTCGAGCATTTATCACACCTGCTGCGTCCGGCGATTCGGGTCGAGGATTTCACCACCGAGAAAAAAGTGATCCTCGAAGAGATCGCGATGTATCTCGACGACCCGGGCCATCGTCTTTATGAGCGTTTGATGGAAGCGCATTTCGGCCCGCATCCGCTGTCGATGAGCGTGCTGGGCACGAGCGAGTCGATCGAGAAAATGCGCCAGCCGCAGATGGCGGAATATTTTCAGCGGCGCTACGGCCCGGGCAATCTGGTGCTGGTAGCAACCGGTAAACTGGATTTCAGCGAGATCGTAAAACTGGCGGAAAAGTACATGGGCAATTGGCCGCGCGTGGATGCGCCGCGGCATCAACCGGAGCCACTGTACAAGCCGCAACGACAGGTGATGACCGATGCGAAACTCAATCGGCAATATACGATGGGAATGACGCCCGGCCCGAGCGCGCAGGATGACCGCCGTTTCGCCGCGCGGGTGCTGAGCGATGTCGTCGGCGATGCCGAGGGAAGCCGGTTTTATTGGGCGCTGGTCGACAACGCGATCGCCGAAGACGCCGAGTTCGGCTTCTATCCCCACGACGGTTGCGGCTCCTTCTACATCGCGCTGACCACCGAGCCCGATCGCTCCGACAAAGCCCTCGACATCGCGCTGAAAGAACTGGAAAAAGCCAAGACCGACCTGAAGGACGATGAGGTCGAGCGAGCCAAAAACAAGATCGCCAGTAGCATCGTTCTGTCCGGTGAAGTGCCGATCGGGCGGATGCGATCGATCGGTGGGCAATGGATGTACAACCGCGAGTACCGCTCGCTGGAAAAGGACATGGCGACTCTGAACGCCGTCACCACCGAATCGCTGCGGCAGTTGATGGTAGATTATCCATTCGATCCGATGACGATTGTGAGTCTTGGGCCGGGAGAGAAGTGAATTTTCCGGTCCCCTCCCCCCATGTACTCATGGGGGGAGGGTTAGGGTAAAGGGTTGTTTCTTCTTGGTCGAAGCGCATGATATTTTTCGATAAAGCCGAAGGAAAAGGCAAGACCCCTCACCGTAACCCTCCCCCCGGAGTACCGGGGGGAGGGGACCGGAAATTATTTTTTGCGTCATTATGAATCCAATCGTATCTCTCCTCCGGTCGCCGAACC
>JANXVV010000192.1 GCA_025351525.1 Humisphaera sp.
CCGAAGGCACGCGTTTTTTTTCAACTGAAGAACGCGTGCCTTCGGCACAGCCGCTAGAAAGTGACGTGCCATCAATTTTTTTGGTTGCGATTCAAAATTGCCGCGATACTTGTCCCGACTCTCTTCTGCCGATACTGTCTAAGCAACGATATTTTCGGAAGGGAATCCCGCGCCAATGCCCGAGTCACGCCTGAAATGCCCGATCTGCAAAACCATTCCCCTGGGTGAATCCGACCTGGAGCCGGGACTTCACGTTCATCCCTGCGCGCAATGCGGCGGGCAGTGGATCTCTCCCAAAGACTACTGGAAATGGCTCGAAAGCCGAGGCCCGCTTGCCGCTGAAATCGCGGTGCCAACCGAGCCCCAGGATTTGCCGGTCAAGGAACTGGAGACGCCGAAATTCTGCCCGGACTGCGGTCGATTTCTTCGCCGTCACAAGGTGGGCCACGGCGTGCATTTTTCGCTCGACCGATGCGGCACCTGCGGAGGGTTCTGGCTGGACGCCAACGAGTGGATCATCCTCAAAAGCCGCAACCTGAACGACCGGCTGCACTTCGTTGCCTCCGATGCCTGGCAGGGCGAAGTGGCCCGGCAGGAGCGTGAAAAAGCCCACGAGCAGATCGTCCGGGATAAAATCGGGACCGAGGATCTGGAGAAAATCAAATCGATCAAAGTCTGGATCGAAGGGCATCCCCGCAAAGCGGAACTGTATGCGGTGCTGCTGGATAAAAAAGAGCGGTAGTTTCAGCGCTCGGGCGTCCCCACCCTACATAGCCCCCGGCATGCCGGGGGAAACCTCGTTCGGACTAAAGACGTCATCCCCACTATAGGTTTCCCCCGGCGTGCCGGAGGCTATGTAGGGCAGTCTAAGGTTACCTGACATCCGAAAGAAAAACTTGCGGCACATCACATTCTCCGCTTCGTGGCGTCCCCCGGCACAAATCACAATCGAATGAGTTCCTCGTGCAGTGTTCCACGCGCTTCTGTAACAGATCAAGAATCAAATCGTCGATCCCCAGTGTCGGGGTAATGTGAAACCGGGTTCCGGGAAACTGCATCGCCGCCTCGGCGGTGAGTCGGGGGATGTCCTGCGTCCAGTGCTTTCCAGGCCCCAGAAAAAACGGGCAGACCACGATACGCTCCGCCCCGCGCTCGACGCATTTAGCGTAAGCCGTCGCGATGGACGGCTCGGCCAATTCCATATGCGCCGGCTCGACAATTTCATACTGCTCGGCAAATCGTCGATGAAACAGATGGGCGACCTGCTCGAGCATTCGGTTGCTCTCGTCTCGTCGCGAACCGTGATCGACAATGATGATACCTTGACGCATCGCACTCCAAAAAAGAGTCTGACTTCTTGTCCCCTCCCCCGGTACTCCCGGGGGAGGGTTAGGGTGAGGGGGATTTCTTTCTTTCTACTTCCGTTCCGCCAACTTCACCGCCACAATCACTTCTTTTTTATCGCGCACAATCCGCACCTTCACGGCATCACCCGGCTTCGCCGACGCCAGATCATTCGAGAGATCCATGAGATTGTCCACGTTTTTTTCGTTGAAACCCACGATGACATCCCCCTCTTTAAGGCCCGCTGTTTCCGCGGGGGAACCGGGTGAGGTGCCGGTAATGCGCACGCCTTTGATGTCGGATTCGTCGCCGTAGCTCGGCACGACGCCGAGGGTCGCCTTGCGTTCCCCGCCGGTGGCGCTGCCCATCCCCATCGACATCGAGTGGGCATCGGCGGCGGTTACGTAGGCCTCCTTCGGCATTGTCGTCATCCCGTCGATCACGCGTCGGCTGAGGTCGACGATCTCCGCCATGCCGTTGAAATTGATCTTGTCGATCCGGTCGGTGGGGCGATGGTAGTCGGCGTGCAATCCGGTGAAGAAAAACAGAACGGGGATTTTCTTCATCGCGAACGACATGTGATCGCTCGGCCCGCGACCGCCTTTGCCGATGTCCTTGATCTTGATCGGTGAGCCATTGTCCGCGTCCGCCAGGATGCGTTCGAGCGAAGGTGCGGTTCCCGCGCCGCCGACAAACAGCGCTTCATCGCGCAGTCGACCCACCATGTCCAGATTCAACATGCCGACCACTTGATCCAACGGCACCGGTGGATGATTGACAAAGTTCATTGAGCCGATCAATCCCTCTTCCTCCGCCGTGAACGTGACAAAGAGAATTGAGCGGGCCGGAAGTTGCCCCGCGCGGGCCCGTGCCGCAAATTCTTTCGCCAACTCCAGCACCGCCACGGTGCCCGATCCATTGTCGTCCGCACCGTGATGAATCTCATGCGACTTCGGGGAAAGGCTGCCGAATCCACCGTGACCGAGATGATCGTAATGCGCGCCGACGATCACCCACTCGTTCGCCTGCGGCCCGCTGCCCGGCAAATAAGCGGCAACGTTTTTCAATTGCCGCACGGTGCGCTTCACTGCCACCCGACCGGAAACAGTCGTCTCTTTCAGCGCCAGTGATTGCGGTTCGGGCTTCGCGTCGATTCTCTCTTGTAACGTCTTCGCATCCAGCTCGGTGCCGTGCTGAAGAAGAGCATCGCCAAGGTTTCGCTTCAGATGAATCACCGGAATCGCCGCCGTCGAACCCATGAATTCTCTGGCGAACGGCAACAGCGTGTCGAGCCCTTTGAACATGGGTGGATTCACCAATATCAACGCCACCGCCCCATGATCCGCCGCGTTCTTCGCCTTGGTGTCCAGATGCGCCAAATCCGACCAGTCCTCCTTAGCGAATTTGCTCTTGCCGTCCTTGTCCACCGGTTCAAATCGCCAGGCGATGGCGATTTTTCCCGTCGCCTCCACACCGGCGTAGTCGTCGTAATTTTGTTCTTTGCTGGTGATGCCGTACCCTACGAAAACGACCTGCGCATCGAACGTTTTTTCCGCCGAAAAGCTGAGCGGGTTGTAGTCTTCCTTAAGGTTCAGCACCTTGCCGTTCAGGGTCAGCGATGTTTCCGGCGCGATGCCATCGGCGGTGGTCATGTCGAATCGCTGGAAATAATCCGTCATCCCCGGCGGCGGTTGCAGACCGGCCCCGTGAAAGTCACCGGCGATGTAAGCCGCCGCCAGATCGATGCCCGAAGTGCCCAGCCCGCGACCTTCCAACTCATCCGAGGAAAGGTAAGTCAACGACTCCTTCATCGCGATGGCCGCCGGGGAACCTGGCGCGGTCGACGGGACGGTGGTGGGAGCAGTTGTCGCTACGATCGTATCGCCGTGCGTGGTAGAACTGCACGCCGCCACCGCGACCAGTAAGCTCGCCATGACGGCGATGTAAAGCAATTTTGGTTTTATCACGAGAGCATTATATGCCCGCATCAGAACCCGCTCAATCCGGCTTGATCGTTTCCCCGCCGGAGGGTTCCGCCCCTTATCTCGAGGCGTGGAAAAATGTCTTGTCGTTAGGCGATGGCCTCGATGACTCCCGCCTGATCGCCGAGTTCGGATCCCTCTCCGGCCTGACCTCCGATCACATTTCAATCTCTGAAACCGCTTCAGTCGAGGCCTACGCCGACGTCCGTCGAATCGGCACCGTTGAAAACATAACGATCCGCGTGCAAGAACCCTCCCTCGATCATATTCATTCGCGATTCGCCGCGCTATCGGAGCCACCGTTGCAAGCAACGTCGATCGAAATCGCGATCCTCCGGGTTCGGCGATATCGGAAGATATAAAGGCTGCGCGCATCGATAACCTATGCGAATTTTGCGTTTTCCGAATCCCTTCGGCGATCAAAATGTCCATTCGTACATCATGAAACACGGCGGCCAATCGCGCTAGTGCATTGTCAGACTTATAATTTGGGATAGACGGATTTCAGCTTTATTCGGGCATCGTCAACCTTGAATTGCCAATCGACTCCTCGCTGGCGGGCATTGCTGTGGTTGTGCCAGGCAGTGGTTTCATCGCTGAGTGCT
>JANXVV010000194.1 GCA_025351525.1 Humisphaera sp.
CCGAAGGCACGCGTTTTTTTCGATTAACGAAAAACGCGTGCCTTCGGCACAGCCGCTAAGAAATTCAAGGAGTCTTAAAATGACAAGTGGTGCATCAGCTTCGCCATGAAAAATCGTTATCCAGCGAAATCCCATTTCACCTCACAGCCGTGCCAACTGTAAAGCCAACTGCATTGCATCTTCCTTAGTAGACACGCGCGCCTCAAGCTGTGCATCGTAGACCGCATCGAGAACCCGTTTAAACAGTGGCCCCGGGGACAAACCGGCGGCGGTCAGGTCATCCCCTGTCACGAATGGCGGGGGAGAATAATCGGTCTGTTCGAGTTTTAGAAATTGCTCCTGTAGCCAGGGAATTCGATTTGAATTTTCGCCGGCCCTGAGCAGTGCATCCAGAAGCGTCCGGGCATCTCTGGAACTAGGCCGTGCCAAAAAACGCTTCAATGTGGCGACGGAAGGCGAATCATTGCGAAGCAGATGGCCCACTTCCATCGCTTCAAACATCGCCTCCGATTCGGCATTGCTGATCTTCATCGACCGACGGCACGCCTGAACCGAGACTCGTATCTCGGTGGGTTTAAGCAGGTTGGATAGTTGCGCGGCCTCGCCGCCGCGATTCCGGCGATCATCGAGCGTGAGGGCGGCGAGCGCGAGGCCGAACCCGATCGGTTCATCAAGACCAACCTCTTTGAACAGCCGATAATCAGTTTTGGCTTCCCGGATGGAACTGACGGATTTTTCATCCATAAATCGCAGGATGACTGGCAGCAATCCCAGTTCGCCAAGATGTTCCCGTGCCTTGACCCGCGAGATCGGCGTGAGCATCAACCGCATTTCTTCACCCACGCGTTCGGGACTGATGCGCGCCAGTCGCGGCGCATGATGGATGATCGCCGCACGGGTCTTCGGTTCAATCTCCAACTCAAACCGCGCGGCGAAACGGACGGCCCGCAGCAAACGGAGATGGTCTTCCTCAAATCTCGAATCGGGTTCACCGATGGCACGAAGCAACCTATTCCCAAGATCCTCTCGTCCGCCAACATAATCTAGTACGCGATTGTCGATGGGGTCGAGGAATAATCCGTTGATCGTGAAATCCCGCCGTTTGGCGTCTTCCTCGGCCGTCGTGAATCGCACTTCGGAAGGGCGACGGCCATCGACGTATTCGCCGTCGCTTCGGAACGTCGCCACCTCGATCACACTGCGGCCCAATCGCACCAATATCACGCCGAACGCCTGCCCGACCGCCTGTGTATTGCGAAAAAGCGCTCGTACCTTTTCGGGCAATGCGTCGGTCGCGACGTCGTAATCTTTGGGGTCCAGATTCAGCAGCAGGTCGCGCACGCAACCGCCGGCAAAATAGGCGACGTGTCCCGCGCCGCGCAGCGCGCGGACCAGGGCCATGGCATCTTCACGGTGGCAGGCGGGCTTATTGCGAGGATCGCTATCGTCCATCGGAGTTGAGTTTATCCCCTTTTCAAATCGGCTGAAACCGTGACATTTGAAAGACGTGACTTTCACGGCAACGTATCGTCTGCTATGACACGCCTGATGCAAGCGAGGCTCACTGATTCTTCGACGGGTTTTCGGCCCTCCGTCATTGCCCCTGCACTGCGGGTGGGCAGCGTGAGTTATCTCAATGCCAAGCCGCTGATCTATGGCCTTGAAAACGCCGCCGACCTCGATTTGAGCCTCGACATTCCGTCGCGATTACTGGCCGGACTGCGCGAGAAACGGTTCGATGTCGCGCTGTTGCCGGTGATCGATTTTCAGCGACTGGAGAATCTTTGCGTCGTCCCCAGCGGTGGAATCGGGTGCGACGGGCCGACGCTCACGGTGCGAATTTTCTCGAAAAAACCGATCGGGCGGATCAGGACTCTCGCCTGCGACACCGACAGCCATACCTCGGTGGCCCTGGCGCGAATCATCCTGTCAAAATATTACGGCATCGCGCCCACCTTCACCGATCTGGTTCACGGCGATGGTGCTCCGACCGATGCGCTGTTGCTGATCGGGGACAAAGTCATCTGCGAAGAACCCTCCGGATTCGATCATCAGTTGGATCTCGGACATGCCTGGAAAAAACTGACCGGACTTCCGTTCGTGTTCGCCATCTGGACGGCCCGCCAAGGCATCGATCTCGGCGATCTTCCACAGCGTCTGATTCAAGCTCGAATCGATGGCCTGGCCCACGTAAACGATCTGATCCCCCAATACGCGATTCCACGCGGCTGGCCTGCCGGGATGGCACTTCAATATCTGACGATCTATTTGAAATTCGATATCGGTGAACAGCAATTGAAGGCCATGCGTCTGTTTCACCAGCTAGCCGCCCAATGCGATGTCATTTCCTCTCCCCCACTCGAACTGGAAATCTATAACCCTCCGCATTTGTGACGGGATCTCAGGATGACGGGCTGACCGCTTTTTATGGCGCTGGATCATGCACCGTTATATAGAAGAGTGCCCGTCGATCCGGGGCTGCGCCGCTCGTTGCACTCGCCGCTGCGCCCCGGCTGGGGTTAAGATCATCGGCGATGAAGCTGTCAGAACTTTTCCACTCTGTTCAAGGCGAAGGCAAGCTGCTCGGCGTGCCCTCGGTGTTTGTGCGGGCCAGCGGTTGCAACTTGCGCTGCGTGTGGTGCGATACGCCGTATACAAGCTGGACACCGGAGGGGGAGAATGTGGCGGTCGAGGAAATCGTTCGAAGGGTGATGGAATTCCCCGCCCGGCATGTGGTCGTGACGGGGGGTGAACCGATGATCATGCCGGACATCATTGTACTGTGCGATCAGTTGAAAGCAGTCGGTCTGCATATCACCATCGAGACGGCGGCGACGGTTTATCAACCGGTGAAGCTGGATCTGGCCAGCCTCTCACCCAAGCTGTCGAACTCCACCCCGCACTATCGCGACGGGGGAAAATTCGCGGTCTCGCATGAGAAGCAACGCCTGAACATCCCCGCGATCCAGAAATTCATCGACACCTCAACGGATTTTCAGTTGAAGTTTGTCGTGTCGTCTGAAATCGATCTTGCGGAAATTGACGCGATCCTCGGCGGGCTGAAAAACTGGTCGCCAAGCGATGTCCAACTGATGCCGGAAGGAATCGACGTCTCCACGCTCAACTCCCGCGCCGGATGGATCGCCGAGGTCTGCAAACGAACCGGCTTCCGCTTTTGCCCGAGACTGCACGTGATGCTGTACGGGCACAAACGCGGGACGTGAGGAGGGAAGAGGACTGAGGCCTCGCGAATACAATCAGTCCTTAGCACTCAGCACTCAGTCCTGACGCTCTTCCTACCGCCCACCGTCATTTTCCGTTAGAATCGCGCCGACCCATGCGAGTTCGCCTTTCCAAATCGTTCCATTTTGAAGCCGCCCACGATCTGCCGACCTTTCCGGAGGGACATAAATGCCGCCGACTGCATGGGCATTCGTTCCGATTTGACGTGATCGTCGAAGGCGAAGTGGCGGCTGAAAAAGGGTATCTCATCGACTACGGCGATATCAAGCAGGCCACCGAACCGATCGTCAGCCGACTCGACCATTACTATCTGAATGACATCCCCGGCCTGGAAAACCCCACCAGCGAAAATATCGCGCGTTGGCTGTGGGAAGCCCTGCAACCCCTCCTTCCACTGCTCTCGGCGATCATCGTGTACGAAACGTGCAGTTCCACCTGCGAATATCGTGGGAACTGAATACACGTTGGAGACATTGAATCAAATGCTGCGACACTTGAGATTTGAAGTTGCATCGCCTGTGTGCTAACACGCCGGGATCGGAGCCGTAGGCGACGACCCGGATTCCGCAGGAAGCCACTTTCCGCAGAATCCGGGTCGTC
>JANXVV010000197.1 GCA_025351525.1 Humisphaera sp.
AAAAACGTCTATGCCCCCTGGCGCATGGAATACATCCGCACCCTCGAAAAACCGGACGGCGACGCCTGCTTTCTCTGCCTCGCCGCCGCCGCGATGACGGAGGAGGAGAAGCGCCATCGCCTCGTCCTCTGGACCACCGAGCAGAGCATCGTGCTGATCAATCGCTTCCCCTACACCAACGGCCATCTGCTCATCGCCCCCCGCGCGCACAAGGCGGATTTGGAGTTGCTCACCGATGCCGAGCATCTGGATATCCAGCATCAATCCACCCTGGCGGTGCGGCTGCTGAAGCGGGCGGTGAGCGCGCAGGGCTTCAATCTCGGGATCAATCTGGGCCGGGCCGGCGGCGCGGGCCTGCCCGGGCACGTGCATCAGCACATCGTGCCGCGCTGGTCGGGAGACACGAATTTTTTCAGCGTGGTCGGAGACGTGCGGGTGGTGCCGCAGGCGATGTCGCAGTTGTATGAGGAACTGATGCGAGTCAAGGCGGGGATTTGATTCCGGCGACCTTACGCGCGGAATCCGGGTCGTCGCCTGAGGCTCCGATCCCGGCGTGTTTTTTATTGGGCGCTGAAACCTTACACTGGCTCGCTATGGACGAATCGATTCGCAAGCAGTTGACCCCCGGCGCGCGGGTTACCGTCACCCAGCAGATCCCGCATCGCGACTACACCTGGACCGATGAGATGCACGGCACCGTCGTCAGCTATCAGCAAAAGCAAACCGGCAGTTGGTTTGCCCACTCGAAAAACGACAAGCTCTGGCTCGACCGCCTGTCGATCCGCAAAGCCGATGGCGAACTGCTCACGTTGAACCTCGATGAATACAGCAGCGTGTCGGTCGAACCTGCCGAGGTTGTGGCGGAAGCGAAATAATGTTTCGACACGGGGCACCTCTCATGCACGCCGCCATTTTCGGACTCATCGTTGCGGACCTGATCGCCGAGCCGATGGATCTTCGTCGGCCACCGGCACCTGGCGGGCTGGTTTCGCTCAATTCCCTGCGACTCACCACCGGGGGCAATGTCTGCAACACCGGGATCGCGATGGCGAAGCTGGGCATGAGCGTCGCGGCGACCGGCATGGTGGGGGATGATGTGCTGGGCAAGGCGGTGGTGGAGCGATTGGTCGCCGCCGGGTTGGACACCTCCGCCGTTTTCACCAGCGGGCAGGCCCAGACCAGCGCCACGATTGTCGCGGTGGAGCCGGGCGGCGAGCGCTGTTTTTTTCACACGCCGGGTGTGACCTCTCTGTTGGATGCCGATGTCTTCCGCCGTTGTTTTCCGATCTTCAAGCAATGTGAATGGGTGCAGATTGGTTATTTCGGGCTGCTGCCGGCGTTGACGGGGCAGTTGCCGCAGGTGCTGAAGGAATTGCGGGAGTATGCGCCGAAGACGAGGATTGCTTTGGACACCGTCAACCCACCGGCATCCTCTGAATTGCTTTGGCCTATTCTGCCCTATGTCGATCTCTTCGCTCCAAGTCGCACTGAAGCGATGGCGCTGACCGGCGAGAGCGATCCGCGTGCGATGGCCGGGGTGTTTCTTCGACACATGCGGTCCGATGAGTCAACGGTGGCCATCAAGCTGGATGCCGAGGGATGCTACATCGAGGACGAACGCGAAGGCCATCGCGTGGCCGGTTATCCAATCGACGTCGTCGACACGACCGGCGCGGGGGACACTTGGTTTGGTGGTTATCTCACTGCGCTTATGCGCGGACTAAATGGCGAGACCGCCGCCCGATTCGCCAACCGCGCCGCTGCCGATTGCTGCACGGCCTTGGGTGCTTCCACCGGCGTCCGCTCCTTTGAAGACACCCTGGCCCGGATATGATCCTGCAAAAGCCCCGACCCCGGATCGAAACCCACGGAGAAAAAAATGCCCCCGATCCTGTTGAACCTCTTCTGGCAAAACAGCATGTTCCACGACATGTTCACAGCCCTCGACCTGTCGATCGTCGAAAAGATGCTCCGCCCGATCGTCATCTACTTTTTCCTGGTGATCGCCCTGCGGATTTTCGGCAAGCGAGAGCTGACCAACATCAATCCTTTCGATTTCGTCGTGCTGCTCATGCTCTCCAACACCGTGCAGAACGCGATCATCGGGAATGACAACTCCGTGACCGGCGGCCTGATCGGCGCGGTGACGCTGCTGGCCACAAACTATCTCGTCGTCCGCTTCATTTTCAAGCACCGCCGTCTCGATCAAATCATCGAAGGCAACCCGACGATTCTCATCGAAGGCGGCAAGGTCTGTAAGGAGGGATTGGCCAAGGAATTGCTCACCGAGGCGGAACTGCTCACCGTCGCCCATCGGCAGGGTTTTGCGGGCATCGATGAGATCGAGCATTGCGTGCTGGAACCGGGCGGCAATTTTTTCGTGCAGGGGAAATCGCCCGGCAGCGATCAAGTCCGCCATGCTGAAATCCTCCGCACGCTGGATGCGTTGAAGGCGCAAATTGCCGCGCTGGGGACGGAAAAAAATTGAGCCGCGGAGCCTGTGGAAACGCGCCTTGCTTCTCAACGCGCAGCGGAGCGCGTTCTTAGGCACAGGGCCACCATAACTTCCGCGTCTAGGGTGGGTGCCATAGGTCGCGGAGTACCGGCGTACTCGCCCACCGCGTTTGCGGGCGGGAAAAGACGGTGGGCTACGGGATGCCGAAAAAGACAGCCATACCCGGGAGAGGGGACCGGAAAACCACAGAGGAAGTCGCCGCCGTTTACGATATAATCATCTTCGTGATCGTCAAACCTCTTCAGATCGGCAACGTCCATCTCGCGAACAATCTGCTGCTTGCGCCCATCGCCGGGTACTGCGATATCGCCTTTCGCCTCGTCGCCCGATCGTGCGGCGATGTGGGCCTGGCCTGCACCGACCTGCTCAGCCCCGAGGGCATTCTCCGCGAAAATCAGCACTCGATGAATCTGGCCGTCACGTGCCCGGAGGACAGCCCGCTGGCAATGCAGCTCTATGGGTCCAGCACCGACCGCCTGTGCGAAGCCGCCCGCTGGGCCGAGGATCGCGGGGCGCATGTGGTCGACATCAATATGGGCTGCCCGGTCGACAAAGTCACCAAGCGCGATGGCGGCAGCGCGCTGCTCTGCGACCCGGACCGCACGCTGCGAATGGTCGAGAAGATTAAAGCCGCCCTCCGTCACGTCCCCCTTACCTGCAAGCTGCGGCTGGGATGGGATGACACCTGCATCGTCGCCCCGAAGATGGCGGCGCAGCTGGAAAACGCCGGCGTATCGCTGGTGACCATCCATGGCCGAACCACCGAGATGCGTTTCAGCGGCCAGGCCCGGCTCGATGGGATTGCCGAAGTGGTCGCCGCCGTCAAACGCATTCCGGTCATCGGTAACGGTGACATCCGCACGCCGCAGGATGCCGCGCACATGCTCGAGTACACGAAGTGTGCCGGCGTGATGATTGGCCGCGGCGCGCTCTCCATGCCGTGGATCTTCCGCGACACCTGGAGCTACCTGACCACCGGCATCATCCCCGAAACCCCACCGATCGAGCGCAAATGCCAACTCATGCGCGATCACTTTCATCACCTGTCCCACTATCGCAACGAGCGCGCCGCCGTCTGCGAATTCCGCAAGCGGGTGAGCTGGTACTCGAAGCAGATGAACCCCTGCCGCCCGATGAAAGACGGCATGCAGACGATCACCAGCGCCGCCGATTTCGAGCGGGTGATGTCCGAGTTTTTAGACTGGCGACTGCGGCACGATGAAGAGGTACTGGCGGGGAAGATCGAGCGCCCGGACGCGTTGCTTTCAACGAGTGTACCTGCTGCATAACACTTCAATGCCTGACTGAAACAGGAGTTTAAGTGCTTCTAGAACTTCGTTTTGCTTCCAAATTTGAAATCTCAGTTGTGGCACGGGCTTCCAGCCCGTGCTGACGATTCAGGAATTAAAGACTGCATCAATCAAGCTCTTTTACGCACAAACCCGCCAACACGGGCTGGAAGCCCGTGCCACGATGAACATTGGAAGTTCGTCCTGTTTTCGATCGATTTCGACACTCCAAATACGGCAAATAAAGGGTTGCGGCACACTGCCCCACCATGACCTCTTTGAAGAAAGTGCAAAAATCCCCTAGAAACATGGCATTTCCCTATCATTCGCCTGGCGAATCCCCTACTATCCCCGCACTTAACCAGGGAACTCGTCGGGTCCCTTCGCCAAACACACGGAGTATTTAGCGAACCGCCTCCCGCGAGCCCCACATCTGCAAAGGACTGAATCGATGGCAACTGCAACCCCCAAGGCTCCCACCAAGAGCGAGATTCTCGTCAACCTCGCCGAGGCAACTCAACTGTCCCGCAAGCAGATTGCGAGCGTGTTGGATGCCCTGTCCAACGAGATCAAGATGTCGCTTAGTAAGAAGGGCGCCGGTGTTTTCGTGGTGCCCGGCCTGATGAAGCTGATGGTCATCACCAAGCCCGCCGTCAAGGCCCGCAAGGGAATCAACCCCTTCACCAAGCTTGAGCAGATGTTCAAAGCCAAGCCCGCCCGCAAGGTCGTCAAGGTTCGCCCGCTCAAGAGCCTCAAGGACATGGCCAAGTAATTCACGCGATTCCGTATCGCGCCGAATCTGAATGAACTGAAAATCCCCGGGATCGCCCGGGGATTTTTCGTGGGATGACACTGATGCGATAGTGGCGCTAATGCGATCAACTTTTAGCGGCTGTGCCGAAGGCACGCGTCTTTTGTATTTAAAGTCGAAAAACGCGTGCCTTCGG
>JANXVV010000198.1 GCA_025351525.1 Humisphaera sp.
AACAACGTCGCCTGGTCCATGACGGTCGAGAAGCTGGCGGGCGTCACGGTCCCGCGGCGCGCGGAGCTGATCCGCGTCGTCTGCTGCGAGCTGCAGCGAGTCGCCAGCCACCTCATGGCGATCGGCACGTACGGCCTGGACATGGGCGCGTTCACGCCGTTCCTATATGCCTTCCGCGAGCGGGAATATATTCTCGATTTGTTCGAGCAGCTTTGCGGCGCGCGGCTGACGCTCAGCTACATCAACATCGGCGGGGTCACCTGGGATTTGCCGCCTTTATTCCTCGAAAAGCTCACCGAGTTTCTCGATTATTTTGATCCGAAGATCGATGAATACAACGACCTGCTCAGCTTCAATCACATCTTCATCAAGCGGACCGGCAACATCGGTGTGATCCCCAAAGAGATGGCGATCGACTACGCCCTTTCCGGCCCGACGATCCGGGGCAGCGGCATCCCGCTCGACCTTCGCCGCGACCGGCCTTACTCGATCTACAATCAGCTGGAGTTTGACGTCTGCGTCGGCGATGGCTCACGCGGGGCGCTCGGCGATTGCTGGGATCGATACTGGGTGAAGATGGCCGAGTTGAAACAATCCGTTCGCATTCTGCGTCAGTGCATCAAGCAGATGCCGGAGGGCGCATTCCGCGCGAAGCTGCCGCGCGCCATGAAGGTTCCCCCCGGCGAAGTGTACGCCGAATACGAAAACCCGCGCGGGCATCTCGGGTTCTATATCGAAAGCCAGGGTGGTGTGATCCCGTATCGCGTCAAGATTCGCGGCCCATCATTCATCAACCTTGCCGTCACCAGCGCGCTATGCCGCAACGTGCTTCTGGCGGATGTGCCGGCGATCATCGGATCGATCGATATCGTGATGGGGGAAGTGGATAGATGAAATTGCGTAATTCGTAATTCGTAATTCGTAATTGATTCGTGAATTCGAATTTCGTCATTAGTAATTCTCCCCCATCATGCTTGCGACCCAAAGCCCATCTCCCGATTCCCTGACCGGCCATGTCATCATCGCCGGCTACGGGATCGTGGGGCGTTGCGTCGCCGAGAATCTCACGGCTCGCAAAATCCCCTTTTGCATCGTGGAATTAAACCCGGCCACCGTGTCCCGACTGGAGCACGGGATGGTCCCGATCGTGGAAGGGGACATTCGGGATAAAGAGGTGCTTCGTCAGGCGGGTTTCGAGCGGGCTTCTGCTTTGGCGCTGGCGATGCCGAATGAAAAAGAGACGCTGGAGGCGCTGAAGATCGCGCGATCACTTCGGCCGGAGATCACGATCATCGTGCGTTGCACGTTTTCATCCGCCGGGATGCAGGCGGCACAGATGGGGGCCGCAGTGGTTGTCGCCGAGCAGGTCGTCGCGCGGGAATTCACCGCATCGTTGGAAAAAATTATCGCCGCAAAATCATAGAGAGTGTCCCCACCCTACATAGCCCCCGGCACGCCGGGGGTAACCTGTCCTGTGACGAACGACTTCCGGCGCGTGGAGGTGTCCCTGCATATTGAAAATTTCCCCCGGCGTGCCGGAGGCTATGTAGGGTAATGGATGGGATTCGTTGGAATCACAGCTTCCTGAACAGCAAACTGGCATTGTGTCCGCCGAAACCGAAGCTGTTGCTCATCGCGTAGACGACCTTCTTCTCACGTGCCTTATGCGGCGTGTAATCGAGGTCGCACTCCGGATCGGGATTGTCGAGATTGATCGTGGGGGGAATCAAATTGTGCTGAACCACTTTGCAGGTGATGATCGCCTCGACCCCGCCGCTGGCACCCAGCAGATGCCCGAGTTGGCTTTTGGTCGAACTGATCGTGACCTTCTTCGCCTGCTCACCGAAACTGGCCTTGATCGCCTTGGTCTCGGCCAAATCACCCAGGGGCGTACTGGTGCCGTGGGCATTGATATAGTCGACGGCTTCCGGGGAAATCTGCGCTTCGCGCAGGGCGTATTTCATGGCCATCGAAGCGCCTTTGCCGTTTTCCTCCGGGGCGGTGATGTGATGGGCGTCGCCGCTCATTCCGTAACCGATCAATTCAGCATAGATGCGTGCCCCCCGCGCCTTGGCGTGTTCATACTCTTCCAGCAACACGACGCCGGCCCCTTCGCCCATGACGAACCCATCGCGGTCACGATCCCAGGGACGGCTGGCGCGCTGCGGTTCTTCATTGCGGGTCGAAAGCGCGCGGGCCGCACAAAAGCTGGCCATCCCCATCGAGCAGAGGGCGGCTTCGGAACCGCCGGCGATCATCACATCGGCCTGATCGTGCTCGATATAGCGGGCGGCGTCGCCGATCGCATTGGCACCGGTGGCGCAGGCGGTGGCGACGGCGGTGTTGGGGCCGTGGATGGCAAAGCGGATCGACACATTCCCGCTGGCAGCATTCACCATCAGGCGCGGGACGGTGAACGGGCTGACCCGGCTCATGCCGCGTTGAAGCATCACGCCGTTCTCTTCTTCAAGCGTTTCCAGACCCCCGATGCCGCTGCCGATGACGACGCCGCAGCGATACGAATCTTCCTTCGTAAAATCGATGCCGGAATCCTTCACGGCGTTCACCGCGGCGGCCAACCCGAACTGACCGAACCGGTCAAGTCGCTTGGCTTCCCGGCGATCCAACCCATAGCGGGCGATGTCGAAGTCCGTGCATTCTCCCCCGAAGCGGACCGGGAAAGCGCTCGCATCCCAGCGCGAAATCATCTTGATGCCGCTCTTGCCCATCAGAAGCGCATCCCACATTTCGTCGACGGATTCGCCAAGCGATGTGATGACCCCAAGACCCGTGACGACGATGCGGCGTTTGCTCATAGATGAATGCCCGTTGTCCGTGGTCCGTGGTCCGTGGTCCGTTGCAAAGATTTACAACGGACCGCGGATGACGGACCACGGACCACCGACTTACTTGGTCGAATGCGTCTTGATGTAGTCGATCGCCTGCCCGACGGTCTGAATTTTTTCAGCCTCTTCATCGGGGATGGAGAGCTCGAACTCGTCCTCGAACTCCATGACCAACTCGACGGTGTCGAGGGAGTCGGCGTTCAGGTCGTTGATGAAGTGGGTTTCGCGAGTGATCTCGCTCTTGTCCACGCCCATCTGTTCGCTGACGATTTCGATGACCTTCTGCTCGATGTCTTCCATGGCTGAAATCCTACCTGCCCAGTGTTGTTTGCCCCGCCCAACCACAACGGTTCGGCGGATCGGAAACTATAGCGGTGACGGGTTCAATTGCAAACGGGAAGAAGTTGTTAGTGGATAGTGGATAGTGAGGAAGTTGCAGAGAAAGAGAATTCTCGGCATTTCTCTTCCTACTTCCTCACTATCCACTTCCTCACTAACAACTTCTTCACATCACCATCCCACCGTCCACGCAGATCACCTGGCCGGTGATGTAGCTGGCGTCGGGGGAGGCGAGAAAGGCGACGGCGGCGGCGATCTCGTGCGGCTCACCGAAGCGACGCAAGGGAATATGGCTTTTGGCCATGTCCTTGATCTGATCGTTCAAGCCTTCCGTCATGTCCGTCGTGATGAAACCGGGGGCGATCACGTTGCAGGTGATCGCCTTGCCGGCCAATTCCTTCGCCACGCTTTTCGACAGACCGATCAGCCCGGCCTTGCTGGCGGCGTAGTTGGCCTGCCCGGCATTGCCGGCGACACCGGCGACGGAACTGATGTTGATGATGCGTCCGCCGATGCCCTTCAGCCGCATCATCGGTCGGGCGGCGGAGCGGATCGCCACGAACGCGCTCTTCAGATTCGTCGTGATGACGCTGTCGAAATCCTCATCATCCATCCGCAGGATCAAACCGTCCTTCGTGATGCCGGCATTGTTGACCAGCACATCCAACCGACCATGGGCATCGGTGATTTTTTCGATCGCATCCGTGATGTTTTGTGAAACGGCGATGTCGCACGCCAATGCCTCTGCCGATCCGCCGGCGGCGATGATCTCCGTCACGAGCTGATTCAGCTTGTCCACGCTCCGGGCGACCGCGACCACATGCAGCCCGTCCTTCGCCAACCGACGGGCAATCGCCGCACCAATGCCGCGCGACGCCCCGGTGACGAATGCAACTCGTTTGTCGGTCATTTTTAACTCCTGAAACCTACGATTCCGTGCTGATGGCCGTCTTAAGAAATTGAAACTTTTTAGCGGCTGTGCCGAAGGCACGCGTTTTTTTCTTCGCATCGTGAAAAACGCGTGCCTTCGG
>JANXVV010000200.1 GCA_025351525.1 Humisphaera sp.
GGCTGCGCGACTGTCCCGCGTGAAGCAGGGTTCGGTGACGTGCAAAAGTCGGTTGCGGAGCGCACGGGCCATTGGGTTCAATGGCGAGGCCGCTCCGCCGACGACGCGGCGGTCGATCAACGAGTGCTATCGCTTTTGCAAAAGGAGTTGACGACCGAGGACGCGGTGGAGATCGCGCTCTTGAACAATCTGACGCTCCAGGCGACGTACCAGGAATTGGGCATTGCGCAGGCCGATCTGGTGCAGGCCGGCCTGTTGAAAAACCCGACGCTCGATCTGTCGCGTCGCTTTGGGGGTCAGGCGGCGGAGTTCGACATCGTTCAGGATCTCGTCAGCCTTTTGTCGATGCCATTGCGGAAGCGGGTCGCCGGTGCCCAGTTCGAGGCCGCCAAGCGGCGCGTCGGGAATGCGGTGCTCGACACCGCGGCGGAGACGCGAGAGGCGTTTTACAACTGTCAGGCCGCCGAGCAGTCCGCGGAGATGCGGCGGGCGGTCGCCGATTCCACCGCCGCCTCCGCCGACGCCGCCAAAAAGCTCCACGATGCCGGCAACACCAACGATCTCGATCTGGCCAACGAGCGGAAATTGGCGTCGCAGGCTCGGTTGGATCTGGCGACCGCTGAGAGCGATGCCGTTCAGTCCCGCGAGCACTTGACGATGCAGATGGGAGTGTGGGGACCGGCGACTACCTGGAAGATTGCAGCGCGCTTGCCGGACCCGCCCGCCTCCGACCCGCCGCAGCAGGGATTGGAGACACTCGCGATCTCGCGCCGGCTCGATCTCGAAGCGGGGCGGCAGGAGATTGTCGCCGCGGCGCAATCCCTCGGGCTCACCCAGGCCTTTCGCTACATCCCCGAGATCACGGTATTCAGCCATTACGAACACGAGATCGAGCCGCGACATTCGACCGGCCCCGGCGTGCAGTTCACCGTGCCGCTGTTTGACCAAGGGCAGGCGCAGGTCGCCAAAGGGCAAGCCATGCTGCAACAGGCGCAGCTACGCTACGCGGCGATGGCGGTGAACATCCGCTCGAAAGTGCGAGCGACTTACAGCGCGATGATCCACAGCCGAGCCAAGGCCGAATACTACCGGCGCGAAGTGCTTCCTCTCCAACAAAAGATTCTCGACCAGACCCAGTTGCAATTCAATGGAATGTTCTTCGGCGTATTCCGGCTTTTGGAGGCCAAGCAGGCGCAGATCAACGCGGGCCGAGAATACATCGAGGCATTGCGGGACTATTGGGTCCAGCGCGCGGAGTTGGAAAAGGCGACCGGTGGGCGGCTGCCAGGGTCGGCTGCGGGAGACAAACCGGGCGGCCCGGTTCCCAATATGGAGTCGCCGCAAATGGATATGAAAGGTGACATGAAGGGCATGGACCACAAGGACATGCCCGGCATGAAATAGATTCACAACGATGCCATCAGCGTGACCGGATAGGCCGGTCGCCGGTGTTTATAAATTCATCCCGCGCACTTCGCTGACACGAAGTGACGAGGTTCAGAGGTGTAATCATGCAAAAGAATGAAAATCATGCGGAAGTGCAAGTGTCCAAGGTTCTGCCTTCACGTCGAAGAATGCTGTCGGACGGGGCGATGCTGCTGGCCGCCGGCGCGGTGCTGGGTCGCGTCACCCCGGCGATTGCGGCGGAAGCGCCAGGCGCTGACCGGGTCGTCACCGGTGCGGGCATCGATTTCGGCGCTCCCCAAGCCGATCAGAAAGCCTGGCCGCCGGGCGAACCTGGCAAAGACTACCAGCCGGTGGTGGTCCCCAACGGTGCCAAGGTGCCGTGGAAGATCGTCGATGGGGTGAAGGTCTTCCACATGGTCGCCGAGGAAGTAGACCACGAGTTTGCCCCCGGGCTGCGGGCCAAATGTTGGGGCTACAACGGACGCGTTCATGGGCCCGTCATCGAGGCGGTGGACGGAGATCACGTTCGAATCTATTTCACGAACCATCTGCCTGCCTCCACGTCGATTCACTGGCATGGGATATTGGTTCCCAGCGGCATGGATGGCGTCGGGGGTGTCAGCCAAAAGGCGATCGAGCCGGGCGAAACCTACAAGTATGAGTTCACCCTGCACCAGTCCGGCACGGCCATGTATCACAGCCATCACGATGAAATGACCCAGATGGGGCTCGGCATGACCGGCATGTTCATCGTCCACCCCCGTGCCGGCAAACGCAACAACGGGACGGAGTACGATCGCCCCAAAGTCGACCGGGACTTCGTGATCCTGCTGCACGAATGGCGGATCGATCCCGGAACCAGCCGTCCAAATCCCAACGAGATGACCGAGTTCAACATCCTGACCATGAACGCCAAAGCGTTCCCCGGCACGGCTCCGCTCGTCGTCAAAAAAGGTGAAAGAGTTCGCATCCGCATCGGCAACCTGGGTGCGATGGACCATCACCCGATCCACCTCCACGGTGTTCAATTCCTAATCACCGAGACCGATGGCGGGCAAATCCCGCAGATCGCCCAATGGCCGGAGACGACGGTACTCGTCGCCGTAGGCACCACACGGACGATTGAGTTTATCGCCAGCGTGCCCGGTGACTGGGTAATGCACTGCCATATGACCCACCACGTGATGAACCAGATGGGCCACCAGTTCCCCAACATGATCGGTGTGAATCCCGGAAACCTAGACAAGCGCATCGGCAAACTGCTGCCGGCCTACATGACCATGGGCCAGACCGGCATGGCGGACATGGGCGACATGGGCATGCCCGTGCCGCCGAATAGCATCCCGATGGTCGGCGGCAAAGGCCAGTACGACTATATCACTATGGGCGGGATGTTCACGATCCTCAAGGTGCGCGATGAACTGACGAGCTATGACGATCCCGGTTGGTACAAGAGCCCGGCGGGCACCTTGGCGCTGCCGGCTCTGGCGGAAGACTTACACCGCGACGGTGTCGACCTCAAACGGCACCCCGGTGCCGACGACAGCCTGCAAGGAAATTCGATCCCCGGCGAAACGTGGAAGCCGAAGGATGCCGACCGGCCGGTGGTGATGGAAATGTCTTCGAATCCAGCCACCGCCGCGGGAGCCATGCCGGGAATGGACCACTCCGTCGCGATGCCCGGCATGGCTCCCACGACGAATGCCGCTTTGTACACATGCGTCATGCACCCGGAGATCGTCTCGGACAAACCCGGCAAGTGTCCCAAGTGCGGCATGAAGCTCGTGCCGAAGAAGAAATGAGTTTGACATCAAAACTAACGGATGATCGTTCATCCAAAACCAGCCGACTGCAATTCGCGGCGGCATTTTCCAGGAGTCTGTATGAAGCGAGTTTTTGCATTGTTCGGCGGCGGAATTGTCGCCGCGGGTCTGGGTCTCGGCGCGGTCGCCTACGGCCACGAGGGACACGATAAAAAGGCCGGTGCCGACGACAAGCCCGTCACGATCCAGGGCGAGTTGATCGACACCGCCTGCTTTGTCACCAGTGACGGCGACGCCAAGGGCAAGGACCACGCCGCGTGCGCCAAGAAGTGCATGTCCAGCGGTGTGCCGGCGGCCATCCTGCCCGAGGGCAAGAAGGCCGAGGACATGATGTACCTGCTGACCAACCCGGTGCCGCTCGCACCCTACGCCGGGCAGATGATCAAAGTCGAAGGCACGGCCCACGGAGACATGCACGCCGTCGACGTGAAGAAGGCGTACGCCAAGGACGGTGACAACTGGAAGGAGATCAAGCTGAGCGACGAGCACCACAAGATGACCGGTGCCGCCGATGCACATGGCGATGCGCACAAAGAAGGTGACGCGCACAAGGATCATGCTCCCGCGAAGTGATCTCCTTCTACGAGGTAGATAGCAGGTTTCTACACGCCTCTCCGCCGTGACCGCAGGGTCCGGCGGGAGGTGTGTGATTCGCCGGGGTACTTCCAGCCTTGGAGCGTTGAATGTTGGAACAATTACTCGCCCACGCCGGCGAACACGCCGAGTGGCGCCTGCCGCCCCTGCATCCGATCTTCGTGAATTTCACCGCCGCCTTGATCCCGGCGTCGGTGTTGAGCGACGTCCTTGGAAGGTTTTTCAAGCGCGACAGCTTTCACAAGGCGGCGTGGTGGATGCTGCTTTACGCCGCCGTCGTCACGCCATTCACCGCCGCCGCCGGCTGGTGGTGGATGCGCCACGGCATGGCAAACATGGATGACTGGCGGATGCCGGTGCATATGTGGCTGGGCTTCTCCATGACAGTCGTTGCGATTGCCCTTGCCGTCTGGCGCGGGCGCGTGCATCGGGCGGACCGTGCGCCCGGTCCGGCCTATTTGCTGGCGGCCAGTTTAGCGGTCGCCGCGCTCGTTGTGCAGGGTGAACTCGGTGGACAGATGAGCTTCGGCTCGATGGATATGGGCGACGAAGCACCGCACGCGGAACGCGGTGCTCATGACGCGATGCCTCACGGCACAGACATGCCGATGCCCGGCTCCCAGCCGACCACCTCGCCAGACGATGACAAACATAAACACCCCGCTTCGTCCGGTTCACTCGAATGGCGCGACCGCATCGATCTGAAGGATTGAAGCTCGCGACCTCCGCGACGACGTTCGGTTAAAACCTGAAAAGAGAATCCAATGCCCCTCAACCGAAGACAACTCATGATTCTCACCGCCGCCGTCGCGGCCGGGTGCAAGCGAGGCGGCGACGCAGCCCGGTCCTCGTCAATGCCGCCCTCTGCCCCCACGACCGCCCCCACCGGAGCGGGGTTCGATGCCGGTCCTCTGTCCAACTACAAGGAGGACGACGTGTATCCGGGTTTCCGCGACGACGGCTTCTTCGTCATCCGGCGGGACAAGACTCTCTTCGCCCTCTCCTCGGTTTGCACCCACAAGGGCTGCAAAGTCCGCGTCGCCGATGACTTGTCTTTCTTCTGCAAATGCCACAAGTCCGAATTCGACCCGGACGGTCATGTGACCAAGGGACCGGCCAAGCGCGACCTGCCCCGCATCCCCGTGGCGACCGATGAGAGCGGCCACCTTCATGTGGCGCTGCAGGTCGTGCCGCGCCCCGATGGCGTCAACGACGGACCGGCGGTTTAGGGCTAGATCATCGCGGCTGAAGTGGCGTGGCGGATTGTGCCGATGTCTTCTTTGTCACTAATACCAAGGAGACAAAGATGGTCACGGATGACCTCGACACACGTCAATTGATTCTGTCTGAAAATCAACGTCGCATTCTCGAG
>JANXVV010000202.1 GCA_025351525.1 Humisphaera sp.
GACCTGCCCGACAGTTGGATGTTCTTTAACGATGCCGACCCGGATACCGCAACGTGTTGATCTCCGAGGGCGATCTGGACAAGATCAGCCTCACGATGGACTTTCATTATTAGACCGCGATGAATGCTAAGGAATTGGCCCGAAATAACTTCCGTGCGTTACTTGATTGTTGGTACGGCTTGGTAGTTCCACTTCGGGAAGTGTGCGTCGAAATTGCCGACCAATTCCTTCTTCTTCGCGTCGATGCTCAGTACCGGATCCCCGGCGGGATCTTCCCCTTTCGCCGGACGATGCGTTGTGGCACAGAGCGCTGACACTATGAAACCCCGCCAACTTCTACAACTCGGCTTTCAACCCGGCCCGGTCATCGGCGTCGCGGTGAAGGCGATCGCGGACGCGGGAAAAGCGTTTCAATCGCACGAGGTCGAAGCCGATTTGAAAGCATTACTGTCGGCACCGGCCAGTTTTTTGAAACATCCGCATTGGGGCACGATTGCTCAGTCGCTCATCGATCAGACGGCCACGCAATCCACCTACGAAGAACGGCTTGAACCTGCGCCGTATCAGATTTGGGGCGAAGGTTTGGAAGCCGGCGCGCTCGAGCAGATGAAGAACGCGGTTCGATTGCCGGTGGCGGTTTCGGGGGCGTTGATGCCGGATGCCCATCAGGGATATGGCTTGCCGATCGGTGGGGTGTTGGCGACGGAGAACGCGGTGATTCCATATGCGGTGGGGGTGGACATCGCCTGCCGAATGAAGCTGTCGATTCTGGATATCCCCCCTCAGCGGTTGGAGGGAATGCGCGATCTGCTCTCGAAGGTTTTGGAGCGCGAGACGAAATTCGGCGTCGGGGCTGAATATAAGTCCCCCTTGCAGCACGATGTGTTGGATGCGGATTGGAATGCCGGTCCGGTGACCGGAAATTTGTTCGAGAAGGCCCGCCGTCAACTGGGCACGAGCGGCAGCGGAAATCATTTCGTTGAATTTGGCATTGTGACATTAGACGCGCCGGAGATGGGATTGGACGCGGGCCGGTATCTGGCGTTGCTCAGTCATAGCGGCAGCCGGGGGACCGGGGCGACGATCGCGGATTTTTATTCGAAGCTGGCGATGGAGCAGCATCCGGAGTTGCCACCGGAATTGCGGCGATTGGCATGGCTCGATCTGAATTCGCAGGCCGGTCAGGAGTATTGGCACGCGATGAATCTGATGGGCGAATATGCCTCCGCCAATCACGCGCTGATCCACCAGCGCGTCGCCAGGGCGGCGGGTGCGAAGGTGATCGCCGGCGTGGAGAATCACCACAACTTTGCCTGGAAGGAATCGCATGGCGGTCGCGATCTGATCGTTCATCGCAAAGGCGCGACACCGGCGGGCGTAGGCGTGCTGGGAATGATCCCGGGATCGATGGCGACGCCGGGATTTGTCGTGCGAGGCAAGGGGATCGCACTTTCGCTGAACAGCGCCAGCCATGGTGCGGGTCGGGCGATGAGCCGTACTGCGGCGAGGGAAAAATTCCGCTGGGGCCACTTCAAAAAAATGCTCGAAGATGCCGGTGTACAGTTGCTTTCCGCGGGCATTGATGAAGCGCCTGGGGCGTACAAGGACATTCACAGCGTGATGAAAGGGCAGGCCGATCTGGTCGATGTCATCGCGCGATTCGACCCGAAGATCGTGAAGATGGCCGATGCGGGGGAAAAGCCGGAGGACTGAGGAATCGGGACTGAGTGCTAAGGACTGAGGACTGAGGACTGAGGACTGAGGACTGAGGACTGAGGACTGAGGACTGAGGACTGAGAAAATGCGTCGAACGATTTAGGCAGTGGTCACTTCAGTGACCATGGCTTTCGTTTTTCCGAACGAGTCGATCCAAAATCCAGTCGTCAAATATTTTTTCCTCGCGTATAATGTTTTCGTGCGGCAGAAGATTGAAACCTGGTTGCTTGCGTTTCAGCTCGATGAATGGCTTTGCGCGCACGTCGTCGAGGTGGTTGCCGTTTTGCCGAAGTTGGTGCGGGAGGATCTGATGACCGATCCTTCGTTCATCATGCACGATTACGACCCGCGCGACCGCACCGTCACCTGTGTGCCCGTGGGCATGCCTTCGCGGGGAAAGCCGGGCCGATCGGTATCGCTGAAGCGCACGCTCAACGGACGACCGATCGAATTTGTCCGGTGGGTCATCGCGCATGAACTGGCCCATGCCCACCTCCGCAATCGGGGTAGGTCGATCGATGAAGACCCGGAAACCGCCGCCGATTCGCTGGCGGCGGACTGGGGATTTCCGAAACCGGTGAGACGCTTTTAGATTGACATTTAAGATAAATATCGACACCCCAAGGCAAATTCAGATGAACCACGAAGTCACGAAAACACGAAGTAATACAAAAGGGTAAGAGAGCGGAAATGTGCGTACAATCCGTTCCGATGATCTCTGTAAAATCCGGCTTAAGTCTTAATACGCGATTGACTTCTTCGTGTTTTCGTGAATTCGTGGTTAACAATCCTGTTCATCCCCCTTCGATTCACGTCCTCACTCGAAACCGTCCGATAACTTGTGCAGGAACAGGCGCGGCGGTAGTCTGCCGCAGCAGGAGTACGGACGTATGCAGACGAATTTTTCACGTGTCTCGATGAGTGTGGCGGCCATCTGTTTTTTATTGAATGGATGCGGTGGATCTTCATCGCAGCCTCTCAAGCCCCAGTCGTTCTATCCCGGTGAGCGGCGGATTCAGGAAGACCCGCGCGAGGAAATCAACCGTACGCAAAATCCCAGCGGTGTGACGTTCCCGGCCCCCAAGCCGCTGGAACCGCTGCCGCCTCCGAAAGTGGTGCCGGCGAGCCAACCGGCGACGCAATCCGTCAACAAACCGCCGTATCAATTTCCCGCCGGGCAGTTTCAACTGATCGGGTCGGTGGTTGCGGAAGTGAACGGCACACCGATCTATGCCAATAAGGTGCTCGGGTTGATCAGCAAACCGCTCATGCAGAAGGCGCGGGAGTTGGACTCGGACAAATACCGGCTTTTCGCGATGGGATTGATCCAGAATCAGATTCAGGAACTCATCAACGACGAGGTGCTGTTCGCGGCGGCGCAGCGGGCCTTGAGTGAGGATGATCGGAAAATCGTCGACGGGATGACCCTGCAATGGCGATTGCAGCAGATCACTCAGGCTGGTGGTTCGGTGCAGATCGCCCGCTCGAAAGCCCTGGCCGATGGCGATGATTTTGACGAATTGGCTCGCCAGCAATTTCGCCGGAATATGATCGAGATCTATCGATACCGGAAGCTCACGCCGCGAATTCAGGTGACGATCAATGATCTTCGGCGGTACTACGATAAGCATCTTGAAGATGAATTCACCTTCCATCAGGCTGCCCGTTTTCGATTGCTGGAAGTGAATGTCCGCAAGTCCGGCACGCGCGAGGCGGCACTCGCCAAGATCACTGAACTCTACCGAAAAGCCACCACCGGCGTGGAAGATTTCGTCGTGATGTGCGGCAACCAGAACGACGATGCCGCGTTGAGCAAGACGAAGGGCGATCTGGGGATGCGGGACAAAGGCAGCCTGCCCGCCGCGTTTGAAAAGGTGGAGGCGGAGATCTGGAAACTGCAACCGGGGCAAATCACCAGCGTGATCGACAACGGCGGCGCGTTTTATCTGGCCCGGCTGGAGGAAGTGCGGGCCGGCAAGGTTCGCCCTTTCAACGAGCAACCGAGTGCCGAACGAACCTCCGTGCAGGAAGAGATCAAGAGCAAGCTGCAGAAGGAGCAGTTTCGTGATCTCAGCATCGACATCGACCAGCGTCTCCGTAAAGAGGCGATCGTGCGAACCGATCTCGACATGATGAATTTATGTCTCGACATGGCCATGCAGCGATACTCGGCGGTGGCGAGGAATTGAGGAGAAGATGTCAGTTGTCAGTTGTCAGTTGTGAGTTGTGAGTTGTCAGTTGCCGGAGGAAAACGCAAGTCTTCAATTTCATGCAACTGACCACTGACCACTGACCACTGACAGCTGACAACTGACAATTCGAGTTAAGGAATAAAACACTCGCCGGGTGGCTTATGAGGATGGAAGCACGCCATGTCAATTAAAAAGTTCAGCGACATTCCGGCCAGTGAAATCACCGACGAACACGTTTATTTTAATCGCCGTGCGTTCATGCGGGCGGGTATTTTGGCGGGTACGGCGGTCGCCACCGGTTGGGCCTACGAAAAGCTCAATGGCCGTCCAAGATCGCTGGCGTCCAGCCAACAGCCACCCGCTTTGAAGAACTTCACCCCCGTTCCTGTCTCTTCTTCCACCCACCCCATCGCGACCGGCGATCCGAATATCACCAGGGCGTTTACCACGACGGAGGCTCAAACGCCGTTCGAGAACGTCACGCATTACAACAATTTTTACGAGTTCTCGACCGGCAAAGAATCTGTGGCCGATGCCGCCAAAAATTTCGTTGCCCGCCCCTGGACAGTGGCGATTGAAGGTCTGGTGAGAAATCCCGGCGTGTTCGATCTCGATGAGTTGCTGAAGATCAGCCCACCGGAGGAGCGGGTGTATCGGATGCGTTGCGTTGAGGGATGGTCGATGGTGATTCCCTGGGCGGGAATGCCGCTGTCCAAATTGCTTGATCGCGTGGAGCCTTTGAGCGGTGCGAAATATGTGGCGTTCCAGACGCTGCTCGATCCGAAGCGCATGCCTAATCAGCGGCGTCGTGTTTTACCGTGGCCGTATGTTGAAGCGCTGCGGATGGATGAGGCCATGCACCCGCTGACGATTCTCGCCAGCGGTCTCTATGGACGGCAACTGCCCAATCAGAACGGCGCGCCGCTTCGGTTGGTGGTGCCGTGGAAATATGGGTTTAAGGGAATCAAGTCGATCGTGAAAATTCAGTTGTTGGCCGAGCAACCGCAGACGACGTGGAGCGCGTATGGCCCGAATGAGTACGGCTTCTATGCGAACGTCAATCCGAAGGTCGATCACCCCCGATGGAGCCAAGCCACCGAACTGCGCACCGGCGATTTGGAAAAGCGCGACACGCTCATGTTCAACGGTTACGCCGATCAAGTGGCATCGCTCTACGCGGGAATGGATTTGAAGGCGAATTATTAGTGTAAGTATGAAAGCCGCAAAATTCGCCAAATTCGTCTTGTTTATTAATAGCCTCGTGCCATTGGCGATGCTGGGATATGACGCCTCTCAGCACCGCCTCGGCACCAACCCAGTCGAATATCTGATCCGCACCACAGGCATGCTCGCGCTGATTTTTCTGATTCTGTCCCTGGCGATCACGCCCGCTCGAAAGGTGAGTGGGTGGAACGGGTTCAGTCATTTCCGGAAAATGCTCGGCCTCTGCGCGTTCTTCTACGGCCTGCTGCACTTCACTTCCTACTTCGTCTTCGATCGATCGCTCAGCCTCAAGCGCACGCTCTCCGATACCCTTGCACGGCCTTTTATATTGCTCGGGATGACCGCACTTCTGGTGATGGTGCCGCTGGCGATCACCTCCACCAACGGGATGATTAAACGGCTCGGTGCCGTCCGCTGGAAGCGGTTGCATCGGTTGGCCTACGTGGCGGGAATCGCGGGGTCGCTGCATTATTTCCTGCTGGTCAAAGCCGATACCCGGCAACCGCTTGCCTTCGCCGCAGTACTGAGTGTGTTGCTGGGTTATCGCCTGGTCAACCGCTACTCGCCGTCGTTGCGGAGCAAACCGGCGATCGTCCGGCCGAGTAATTGAGTGGTCCGCTTCAGTTGGCGGGCCTACTGTTCGGTGCGTGCTTAAGGCTTGCTCGATCATTAGAGAAGTTTTCAGGCTGGTGCCACCTTGTGGTGCAGGCTTCCAGCCTGCTCTCCGAATGCAGGCTGAAAGCCCGCACCACAAAATCGCTAGACCAACCTGGAAACTGCTTTATAAGCAGGTTGAAGGTTCGCAACGCCATTCGATGAGAAGCTGAGATGAGCCGACAGTGTTGTTGGCCGGTCGGCGTCTCGAAGTTCGACGGTTTTTATTTTTGGAGGTTCCATGAAGTGTTTCAATTTTTTCCGTACCGCCACCGTGATGTTGGCCTTTGCCGGCGCGGGCATCGTGCAGGCGGGTGAGAGCGTTAAGACGGTTAGCGGCAAGTCCGACTGCGCCACGTGCAGCGGCGTCACCAGCGCCGGTCACTCGCTCATGATCGTCGATGCCAAAGGCGAACGCTGGGTTCTCCTCGGCGACAGCGCCAGCTACAAAGCCGCCCAGAAAGACCGCATGGACGCCAAGAAAATGACCGCCACTCTCGCCTCCGAGCCCGTTTCCAAAATGGATGAAAAGGGCAAGGAATATAAGGAGGCGAAGGTTTCCGAAGTGAAGATCGAGAGCTGATTCCACCGATTAAGTTAAATGCCTGTGCAAAGTTGCATAGGCGCAAAGGCGCAAAGTAAAACGCAAAGAATTAATTTTGAATTGATTCTTTGCGTTTTTCTTTGCGCCTTTGCGGCCAATTATCTTTCCGCTTTTTTTACAAGTCGTCCGAGTCCTGTGGCACTATAGCCTGGACAATCCGCTCGGCTACCTTCACCGCTTCCAGCCCATCCTCCGCCGTCACTTCCGGTGTTCGGTGTTCTCGCACGGCGGCGATGAATGATTCCAATTGCGTCCGCAGCGGATCGATCGACTCGATTACCAGCGGTTCGACGCGCACCAAATTCGCATACCTTATTTTCGAGGGATCTTTGATCTCCCCGCTGCGGACGCGGGCGGCGATGTCGCGAATGGCCGGCAGGCTGGGATTGCCGTGGATCGCCACGCCGGTGCGCTGGCCGAAGTCGATGGAGACAAACGCGCCGGGGCAGAAGGCCCGCAGTTTTCTCTCGGTTTTAAGCGCCAGACGCGAGGCGGTGAGGTTGGCGACGCAGCCGTTCTGAAAGGTGAGGCGCGCGTTGCAGATATCTTCCACGCCGCCGATCGCACTGAAACCCGAGGCTTCCACGCGGGCCAGGGGTGAGTCGGCCAGCTTCAGCACGATGTCGATGTCGTGGATCATCATGTCCAGCACCACGCCCACATCGAGGCTGCGAAAGGTCATCGGGCTGATCCGGATACTTTCCATGAATCGCGGCTTCAACCCGAGCGTCCGCATCGCCCGCAACGCCGGATTGAACCGCTCGATATGCCCGACCTGAACCGGCACATCGTACTGCCTGACCCAATCCACGATCCTCTGACACTCGGCGGTGTCGCGGGCCAAAGGTTTTTCAATCAGGCAGGCGATGCCGTGTTGAAGGCATGGCTCCGCGACTGCGGCATGAAACCGCGTCGGTGTCGCGATTGTGACGGCTTTCACCAGCGGCAATAGGTCGGTCAGTTCCAGAAACGGTCGACAGCCATATTCATTCGCGACCGATGCGGCGGTGTCCGGGTCGGCATCGAATACCCCGACGAGTTTCACCTCGCGCATTTGAGAATAAACGCGCGCGTGCAGGCGGCCCATGCGACCGCAACCGAGCACCGCGACGGGTAATGGGGAGTGTTCAATCACGCCACCGTTTTAATGTGTCGCGCGGTGTTTGTCATTCGAACAACGATGCATTCATTATTTAGCCGTCTCGCTTGCGAGGCGCGTCTCATGGAAACGTCGGTCAAACGCGCCTCGCAAGCGAGACGGTTAGATAATGCGGAGAAAATTCGGCTCGCCGTGAAAGCAATGGAATCATTTCCTCGACACTCCGAACTTCGGTTACAATTCACCTGTGGATCCAGAACATCTCAAAGACTTATTGAACGCCGTTGCCTCGCATCAGACTCCCGTGGGCGAGGCGATGGAGCGATTGCGGCGGCTTCCGTTCGAGCAGTTGCCGTTCGCCACGGTGGATCATCACCGGTCGCTCCGCTGCGGGCATCCTGAAGTGATCTATTGCCCTGGAAAGACGGCATCGCAGACCGTCGAGATCGCACGACGGCTTGCGGAGAAGAACGCCTGCGTCCTGGCAACGCGGGCCTCGGCTGAACAAATCGCGGCGATGCGGACGGCGTTTGAAAACGTAGAGGTGAACGAGGCCGGCCGGGCCGTGCTGGTTAATCCCCCCGCGGTCGTGGAGCCGCCGCCGGGGCAGGTGTACGTTGCGCTGGTTTCCGCCGGCACCGCCGATGGGCCGGTGGCGGAAGAAGCGGCCTTGACACTGCGTTCCATGCGCGTGCCGGTCAAACGTTTAACCGATGTGGGCGTCAGCGGCCTGCATCGATTGCTGTCGCAACTCGAGGTGTTGCAACAAGCCTGCGCCGTGATCGTGGTGGCGGGGATGGAAGGCGCACTGCCCAGCGTCGTCGGCGGTCTGGTGGCCTGCCCGGTCTACGCCGTGCCGACCAGCATCGGCTACGGGGCCAGTCTCGGCGGATTATCGGCACTGCTCGGAATGTTGAATAGCTGTGCCGCGAACGTGAGCGTCGTCAACATCGACAACGGTTTCGGGGCGGCGTTCTCGGCGTCGCTGGTGTATCGGCAGGTTGCCAAAACCGTTTGAATCTGGATGGTATTTTTTAGCGGCTGTGCCGAAGGCACGCGTTTCTTCGGGTCGAATAAAACGCGTGCCTTCGG